>CAYGJM010000037.1:1094-11931 GCA_964350295.1 uncultured bacterium
GCGATAGACGTCTCCCGGTTTGTAAGAAGTTGCGGATATCGCATTTTCGCAAGCGGGAATCAATCCAATGAGATTCACGGGTAATTGCAGTTCCGCTGCTGCAAAAAGAGTCCCCAGAACGGCGGCGGCTCCGCTCATATCCGATTTCATATTGAGAATCCCCCCTTCTCTCGGTTTGAGCTGAATGCCCCCCGTATCAAAAGTGACTCCCTTGCCGACTAATGCCGTCGCCCCCTTCTTTTCCGGGTTTCCCGTATAACGAAGAATGATAAAAGCGGGGTCGGTCGAAGCCCCTCTATTGACGGCCAAAAGCAATCCCATCTTTTCCTCGATTAATTCCCTCTTTCTCAAAACGGTCGTTTGAATCGAAGCAAAACGGCCGGCCATGTCTTCCGATACCCGAACAAGGTAGTCGGCATTCACGTCATCGGCATTTCCGTTTACTAAATCTCTCGCAAAACGAACGCCCGAACATACGGCAAAAGCCCTCTTTACTTCGGTTCGGCTCGCTTCCGATGCTCCGATGAGACGGATTCGTTTCGGGGAAACGGGCAACTCTTTTTTCGTCGTTTCCCGTAACTCGGAAAAAGAATAGTCGGAAAGAAACAGCCCTTCGCAAAGCCCTCTGACCACCGTCTTTTCGGTGAGATTTTCGATGCGGGGAAGGAGAAAATTCACCTCGCTGATTTCGGTACCCTGACAAAAGTGAACGAAAGCGGAAGCGACTCGATGAAGTCGCTCGGAATCCATTTCGGATCGAATGCCCAATCCCAATAACAAAAATCTTTTTTCTTTTTGACCCTCGGGATAAACGAGAAAAGCCTCTCCTTCCTTACCCTGAAAATCACCTAAGACAATCGGTTTCTTTACCGATTCCGATAATTCTTCAAAAACAAAGGCAGGTACGACAAGGCCTTCCGCATCTTGAAAAAACGGCAAAACCAAAGCCGAAGCTTCCCTTCGTTGTTCCGAATCCGGGCAGATCGTTATTTCCATCATCAGAAAGGGATCTCATCGGCGTTGATTTCTCCGGAAGAGGCAAAATCGGATGAAGAAGAGCTTCGTTCTTCCTTTACTCCTTCGGAAGAGCTTCGTTCGGTTTTACCGAAGGGGCTAAATCGCAACATTTCGGCAACCAGTTCCAAGGAAATCTGAGGTCTCCCTTCCTTATCGGTATAGATTTCCGGCTTTTGCATTTCTCCCGTAACGATCACGGCACTTCCTTTTTTCAAATAAGAAAGCATGCGATCGAATCGGTCCCCCCAAATCGTGACTCTCCACCAAATCGTTTCATCCTTTCCGGCCTTTTTCGTATGAGCGGCCAATCTCAAATTAATAACCTTTTGACCGCCGCTCGTGAATCTTTCCTCCGGATCGGCACCCAAATGCCCGGCAACTTGAACGATATTCATAAAAAAACCTCATACGTAATAACAACTATTTATCGAAAACACTATGCAAAAAAGAACCGGAAAAAGCAAGGCGAAAAAGAAAAAGCAAACGGTCGGAGAAGACCGTTTGCTTCGGGAAAAAATTAAATTTTAATAATATTTTCCCCCGGTCTGGGAGGAGAGGAAGAGGGGCCTTCGGGAGGTCTTTTGCCGCCTTGCCCGGGTTTCGGCAACTCGACTTCGCGCCCTTCCGAAACGGCTTTAGCCAGTTTTCTCCACTTTTCAACCGTTTCGACATACATCGGAGCAAAAGCACGCAGAGCCTGAACGCCGGCATGTTCCATATCCAACATGCATTGCATCAAAATGAGTTCTTCTTTTACGGCAACGCCGCACCCGCCGCCGGCCATATGCCCGCCGAGCATCGAACCTTCCAACAATATTTCGTATAATTTTAAACGAATTTTCGGGTCTTTCGGAAGACCGTCAATAATGGGAGAATAAATATAAAGTCGCTTTGAATTCGGTTCATAAGTGATATGCATCGAAAATTCATCGTCAATTCCTAAAATACAAGTCTTATTTTCATCGAATTCCAAACCTTCCAATCCGAGTTCCTTTCCGAATTCCTGCAAATTCTGCCTGGCATTCTCATATGACATACGTTCCTCCGTAAGAATAATATATTTAAAAAATGATTATAGCTCGTAAAGATAAATCTTTGCAATTTTTTTATGTTTGCTCAAAAAAGGTTTTTTTCCTCCGATTTCGGCTCTTTTTCTCGGTATTTTTATTCTTGTGATAATCGTACATGCCTTCATAAAATGAGCATTGCATCCCCGTAAGAAAAAAAACGAAACTTTTCTTTTATGGCCCATTGATAAGCCTTGCGAGCCAATTCGGGACCCATAAAAGCGGAAATAAGGATGAAAAGCGTTGACTTCGGCAAATGAAAATTCGTCAGCAAATGGCGTACTCTTTTAAAAGAGTACCCCGGCCGAATAAAAATATCCGTCGTGAATGCTCCGGAAGAAGGATTCCCGTTCTCGTCGCAAGCCGATTCCAAAGCACGTAAGGTCGTCGTTCCGACGCATATCAATCGATTATAATCTTTTTTGTGCAGGGTATCAACCAAATCGAGAGGGAGAAAATATTTTTCTTTATGCATGACGTGATCTTTAATTTCCGAAACCGTAACGGGATGAAAAGTACCCAAACCGATGTGTAGGGTGAGCATTTCTCGACGAACCCCCTTTTGAGCCAATGTTTCCAATAATTCGGGAGTAAAATGCAATCCTGCCGTCGGAGCGGCAATCGAACCGATCCGGTCGGCATAAACGGTTTGATAGCGCTCCCCGTCGATTTTTTCGCAAACCGCTCTTTTCATATAAGGAGGAAGGGGTATTTGTCCGATTTTTGCCAAAACGGAAAAAAAATCACCCGTATAACGAAAACGTATCGTTTTTTGATACCCGGAATCCTTTACCACCGTCCCGCTTAAGTCCGGGCCGAAAAATACCTGAGCGTTTTCTCTTAATTTTTTTCCCGGTTTTGCCAAAGCTTCCCAGGTATCATCCGATTGGCGTGAAGTCAGAAGAACCTCAACGGCTCCGCCCGAAGCCTGCTTCCCGAATAGCCGAGCCGGAAAAACCTTGGTATTATTCATTAACAGCAAATCTCGATCGGTCAAAACTCCGGTGATATCACGAAAGGAAACTTCCGAGATTTCCCCGGAATCCCGCCTGACGATCATCAGGCGAGACCCGTCTCGCTTATCTGCGGGATAGCGGGCGATTAGCTCGGAAGGAAGGTCAAAGTCAAAATCGGATAATAACATTAAGGCATTATTTTCATAAAAGCTACCTTCGAATGAGGGAAAAAGAAGCTCAAAATTCCGGCTGCATTCTCTCCTCTTTTGGCCATTTCCTGGGCGGTGTAAAGGCAGAGCCCGACGCCGAGACCTTCACCATGACCTTGGAAGGTAAATTTTTCATCCGTACATTTTAACACAAAGTCATTACTTTTCAAGAAGTTTGATCCTAATTTGCTCTGCAAGCCGGAAATCGGATATTCAAAATTTCCTTCCTCGGTAAACAAACGTAATCCGTATACTTTTCCCGAGACGGAGTCCCTGTATACCTCATGCCGGAGGATCTCGCCCGTTCCCAGCTTTCGGGCTAATTCATCCTTGGAAAGAGAAGAAACCCATCGAGATTGAGAACGATTGGCTTGAGCCAGCGGTGACTCTATCCCCTTATGAGGAGCAAATCCCTCCTTTCTGAAAATCAAATGATAAGGGGCCGTCTTTCCCGCACAATGAGGAGTGTACGTCGCATCGAAAAAACCTTCTTTCATTCCGTACTCTTCCGACTTCATCACTAAGTGATGCGTTAAATCGGCAGCTTCTTCGACGCCGTTATTGCGGAAACAAACACCCATCCCTCGATAATCGATTTCTCCGGCATCCAAATGCCAAAAGGCATGTTGATTTTTTGCGGCATAATAATAAGCCTGCGTACGTGCCACGATAGCCAGAGCAGCCAACACTTCGGGATGTAAATTCGCATTGACTTTCGGACTTAGCATTGATTTGACGAAACTTTCGATCGGAACTTCGTTAACGATACTGATCGTATTCCCTATTTGATAAGCATAAATGCTGCCGGCATATTGAATGCCGTTTACCAATACGGCCCCCGTTTCTTCGGCAGGAACGATCGCCACCTGAAAGACCCCCGGGTATCCCTCTCCCCAAGCCAAACCGTCTAAAGTAGGTCGGAGCAAGTATTGCTTATCGCCGCTCCCTTTCCCGATCCGACTGCCGTTTTTGGGATCATAAACCTTATATCCCCCGCGCACCTCGACATTGACTCCCTCGACATTTTTTTCCAAAAGAATTTTGATCATCCCGAAAGTTATCGGCTGTTCGATAACGGCATGGGGTCGTTGGGAATGGGCCCCGAGCATTGCACCGAACAGCAGAAGTATCCCTACCGTTAAAGTTTTCATTTTCGTCATACTACCTCTCCTCATGATTATTTCGTTCTGTTCAAATGTTGATAAGCCGAAGGGGTTGCTTCTCGTCCCCTTAGTGTTCTTTTTAAAAAACCCTGCATGATCAGATAAGGCTCATACACTTCTTCCAAAGCAGCCGGTTCTTCTCCCACCGCAACGGCCAAAGTGTTCAGGCCGACGGGACCGCCCCGATAATGATCCATCATAACGGTCAGAATCTTTTTATCCATCTCGTCTAATCCGATACGATCAATAGATAGCATTTCGGATGCTTTATGAACAGCAGATTCATCAATTTTTCCGCTTCCCCGAATTTGTGCAAAATCTCTTACCCAACGTAACAAATTATTGGCAATTCGGGGAGTTCCTCGAGAGCGGCGAGCGATTTCCAAAGCGGCATCCTTATCGATCGACACGCCTAAAATCGCGGCCGATCTTTGGATAATCGTTCGCAAAACGACAGGCTCGTAATAGTCGAGTCGAAGAGAAATCCCGAATCGAGATCGCAAAGGAGCCGAAAGAGAACCCTGTCTCGTCGTAGCTCCCACGAGAGTAAAAGGATTAAGTTTTACCTGTACCGTACGGGCATGGGGACCTCCGTCAATGATCAAGTCCAGCAAATACTTTTCCATGGCAGGATAAAGATATTCCTCTACCGAGCGATGAAGACGATGAATTTCATCAATAAAAAGGATATCTCCTTTTTGCAGGTTCGTTAAGATTCCGGCTAAATCTCCTCCCTTCTCTAAGATCGGCCCCGAAGTCGTTACCAAGTTCGTTCCCATTTCTCCGGCAATAATCGTTGCCAGCGTAGTTTTTCCTAATCCGGGGGGGCCGCAAAAAAGAACATGCCTTAAAACGTCTTCCCTTTTTTTTGCCGCACCTATAAAAATATCCAACCGTTCCAAAATTTTTTCCTGTCCCGAAAAATCGGAAAGGGCTTTCGGTCGCAGGGACTCCTCATAACGCTGATCTTCCCGCGATAACTTGGAACGGATCACGGATTCGTGCGACTTTTCGATCATGATAAAAAACGGTGACGAAAATTGATACTTCCCCTTATTTTAATCAAATAGAAGAAAAAGAAAATGAAAAAAAAGGAGAATCTTTCCGATGGCTATCAAACCCGATCACTGGATTCGAAAAATGGCAAAAAAACACAAAATGATCGAACCGTTCGTCGACCGACAAATCACGGAAGCGGAATCTCCGAATAAAAGAGTCATATCCTTCGGTCTTTCCAGCTATGGTTATGATCTTCGCGTCTCTTCCGAATTTAAAATTTTCACGAATATTAACAATTCGATCGTCGATCCCAAAAGCTTTCAATCCAATTCTTTTGTCGACGTCGTGACCGACGTCTGCATCGTTCCGCCGAACTCCTTCGCTTTGGCAAGAAGCATGGAGTATTTCCGAATTCCGGAAAACGTTCTCACGATCTGCTTGGGGAAGTCAACCTATGCTCGTTGCGGAATTATCGTGAACGTGACTCCCTTTGAACCCGGCTGGGAGGGTTACGTTACTTTGGAAATTTCGAATACGACCCCTTTGCCGGCTAAAATTTATGCCGAAGAAGGTTTGGCTCAGGTTTTATTTTTCGAATCGGACGAGGCCTGTGAAGTCTCTTATAAAACGAGAAAAGGCAAGTACATGCATCAGACGGGCATTACGGTACCGATCGTCTGAAAATAAGGTTTTCAAATGATCGTACGAACGAATATTTTTTTGGCCGTTCCCATGGAAACCTCCAAAATTTTGAATTGAAAGGAGCCGATACGTAATTCTTCTCCGACTTCCGGCATGTGCCCCAAGGCCGAAGCCATCAATTCGGCCAGGCTTTCATCCTCCGAAGAATCAAGTGAAGCTTGAAAGCTTTCATTGAATTCCCGAATACTCATATCTCCTCGCAAAGTTCGATCGATCAAAGATAATTTTTCCTTACTTCTCAAAGGAAGCGGCGTTTCGATAATTTCTCCGAATAAGGCCTTGATAATGTTATCCATCGTCAAAATGCCGACGGCCTTTCGCTGTCTATCAAGAACGACGGAGACCTTTTCCTTATTATGTCGAAATTGATGAAGGATTTCCTCTGCCGAAGTATCCAAAGTAACGAACCACGGCGGAGTCAAAGAATCTTTCAACGAAGCACTCTCTTCTTTTTTAAGGAGATCACGACTTTCCAATATGCCGATGATATTATTTCGATGCTCATGATAAACGGGTAAAAAAGAGTGATAGGACTTTTCCAGGAGTTCGCATACCCGATCCGGCGAAGACTCGGAAGAAAGCATATGCACGCGATGTAAGGGTATCATTAAATGAGTGGCTAATTTTTTCTGAAGGGTAAGAATATTGGATACCAAAATGTTAAAATCGTAATCTTCTTCGGAAGGGCCGGCCTCCGGAGCCTGCTCTTCCAAAGCTCGTTGCAACTCGTCTCTCGTTAAATCCATTAAATGAACTTCCTTACTTCCCGTCACCAAATAATTCATGAATTGACTGATCAATCCGATGGACCAAGAAATGGGGATCAAAATTTTGGAAAGAGCATAAATAAAAGGTATTCCCGCCATAATAACCTGAGCGGAGTACTTCCTGGCGGCAAACATGGGCGTGAGTTCGGCAAAAACCAATACCAAAAAAACCTGGGTTACGGGGGCCATATCCGGATTGATACCGAGAGAATAATAAAAACGTCTGGAGCATTCGGACCCGATTTGCAAAGAAAGATTAAGAGCAAAAAGGGTCGTACCGAACAATCGGGACGGATTTTCCAAAAGCGAAGAAAGCCATCGGGCTCTTTTAGATCCCATATTGACATAGTAATGCAAACGAACGCGATTGATCGAAACGGCAGCCATTTCCATCATGGCAAAAAAGGCCTGTATACCTAATAAGATCAACGTTAAAAAAAGCCAAAATAGCATTTGATCCATTAAGCTTTTCCCTTTAATTTTCGAATGTACACTCTTTGAATTCTTTTCGGATCGGTTGCTAAAATATGGAGAAAAAAACCGCCCGCGGTTAATTTGTCTCCCGATTTCGGGAGAGAGCCCAAGGTTTCGATAATCCAACCGTTTACCGTAACCATATTCGTTTTCGGATGAATACCGAATAAATGTTCGAGTTCTACCAACTCCAATTTTCCGCTGGCTATAACGGCATCTTTTCCCGCAAAGGTATAAAAGCTTTTCACATCCCTGCGATCGATGATTTCTCCGATAACGGCTTCGATTAAATCTTCTCGAGTAATCAGCCCGGAAATGGCCCCGTACTCATCGACGACGACGGCCAAGGATCGCTCCTTATTGTCCAAATATTTTAATAAAGTTCTTGCCGGCATGGACTCGGGCACGAAGTAGGGAGCGGTTACGAGAGATAACACGTCCCGAGGATTTTTTAAACGGTCCTTATACAAAAAATACTGCCGAATATTAATGATCCCTTTCATATGTTCCGGATCCCCGTCACAAACCGGCAATTTGGAGACCTCCCGATCTACCAATAACTCCTCCAGTCTCTTCATCGAATCATTCAAATCGAAATAAATAATTTCTTCCCTCGGTTTCATTAAGGCTCTTACGGGTTTGCTGCGCAAATGCATATACCCGCGCATTAAACTTACCTCCCCGGCATTTAAAATACCCTGCTTTTTTCCCGTAATCAAGGCATGCTTTAACTCATCGGTCGTAATCGTTTTTTCCTTCTTCAGAAAGAAAAAAAATATTTTCGTCAGGCGAAAGGTAAAAAGGGTCAAAAGCAACCGAATCGGCCCTAAGATAAAACGAGCCCACTCAATAACCGGAGCATTCAGAACGGCTAATTTTTCATTATTGGCAATAGCCAGGGTTTTGGGAATGATTTCTCCGAAAATTAAAGTTAATCCCAAGGGAATGCCGACGGTATACCACCAACTCGAAAAAGTCCCGAAAATATGCGATGTCGTATTTTGCACTAATATATTAACGAAAACGATCAACATCAAGATCGTGACCAAAAGCTCTAAAGGTGACTTTAATAGTTTAGCCGTCAATCGCTTGCGGGATGATACATGGTGAGAAAACTCTTTTAATTTCATAGATGAAAGCGAAAAAAGAGCCGTTTCCGATGCCGAAAAAAAAGCGGAAAAAATAACAAGCAATGTAAGGAATGCGATGGCCATAAGGCTTACTTATTAAAGAAATGTACTTTTATTTGTCCTTCCGAGATCAGCCCCAACTCTTTTTTCAAAATCATTTCAATCCACAAAGGATCTTCACGACTTTTCATCTGCATCTCCAGATTTTCCTTTTCGGCGAGAACTTCTCGTTTTAGCTCGATTAAAGATGTCACCTTACTTCCCAAATCCTTTTCTTTTACTCGCAAGTCCTTTATAATGAAGTGAAAAACAAGAAAATTTATCAAAATAAAAAGGACAACCCACCAAAACCCGGAAAATAAATCTGAAAAAACGACGGGTTTGACAGAGAACTTTTGTCTCGAGACTAAAGTAGCGTATCCCCTCATGATCTCTTCCCCGGCAAAAAAGAGGGGTCTCGGCATGGACAAACCCCTCTCCACTCGATTTTCTAACTTTCGGAATTTAACGCAAGTAAAACTTACATTTATCCAAAATTAAAAAATGCCTAAAAAAAAGCAAGGTTTTTCCCGTTTTTTTATCTCTTCATTCATTTTCATCCCCTCATCGGTCAAGGGGGAAGAAGGGGGCGTTCTAAAAAATTCCGGACCGGGCGATCAAAAAGAATCCGAAAAATAAAGGCACCGACGTACTCCTTTAATCTCTCTTCCAAAACAAATTCTCCCCTTGCATTGCTAAACAAAGCTTTTACGGGAGAATAATCCTGAAGAAATAGATTACCGCCAATGCGAATTCCCTCTCTTGCAATGATGGCCGCAGTAGCCGTTTTTGAAGAATAGAAAAATAATGTCATATAGGGAAATCGAAGAAAAGAAGTCTCATAGATTTTTTCTTCGACAGCGAATGCAAAGGAAAAAACTTGCCGGGCTATCTTTTGAATTCTTGCAACGAAAGAGTCGGGCTCGCTCTTTTGAGGCGAGAATCCCCCGCCTCTCATCACGGGATTTTCATAGGAGACGAAAAAGGTATCGTTTACAAAATGGTTTACCTCAAAAGGCATCTGTTTTTTTCTCCATATAGAATAAAAATGAAAGAATCATTCTACATAAAATTCGAAATAAAAGATCTTTTTATTCTCTTGTAAAATTAAAATCTTTCTTTTAGCCTCCGATTGAAAGAAGAAGACCGGGTCTCAATAACCCCGTCCGAACAAGAAAATATTTTTATAAATAAAAATAGTTGTTTTGTAAAAAAATCTATTCTACTTCTAAAGAAACTTTCGTTTTGTTATATTACTTTAAATAAAAAAATTAAAAAGAGATTTTCTTCTTGGATTTTTTAGTCTTATTGCAGCATCGACTAACGTTACTCGTTCTGTTTCCCTTAATTTTTTTCTCCGGTCTTTACTTCACGGTACGCCTGAATTTCATTCAATTCGCCAAATTAAAGCTCGGATTTTCCCATCTTTTTAAAAAAAACGGGAAGGAGGAAGGAAGTATTTCCAATTTTGAAGCTCTTTCCGCCGTACTGGCCGGAAACCTCGGTACCGGAAATATTTCGGGAATGGCCGTTGCCCTTTCGACGGGAGGAGCGGGAGCCTTAATTTGGATGTGGGTCATGGCCCTGGCCGGTTCGGTCATTAAATACGCCGGGTGCTTTCTGGGTGTCGTCTTTCGAAGGAAAAATGCCGGCGGCGAATATGTCGGCGGGCCGATGTATTACCTAACCGAAGGGCTTCGCTTAAAATCGGTAGCCCGCCTCTTTGCCCTTTTTGCCGTTATTACAGCCTTTACCGTCGGAAACTTCGTTCAGGTAAACTCGATCGTTTTACCCATGAAACAAATCGGAATCCCACCCCTTTTCATGGTTATTCTTCTACTCTGTCTTTGCGGATCGGTCATCATCGGCGGCTTATCGAGACTGGCCAAGGTAGTCGGGACATTGGTCCCGGTCATGACTTTGCTTTACGTAGGGACGGCTCTCGTTATCCTGCTCCGTCATGCGGAAGCTTTGCCCGACGCCTTATCTCAAGCCGTTATTCTGGCTTTTGCCCCGAAGGCTCTTATCGGGGGAGGATTGGGATATACCGTACTGCAAGCGATAAGCATCGGTTTCGGAAGAGGACTTTTTGCGACCGATGCCGGGTGCGGCATTGCTCCTATTTTGCAATCCGGAGCTCGATGCAGTCATCCGGTAATCGAAGGGATCGTCGCCATGATGGCCCCGATTATCGTCATGGTTATTTGCTCTTTAACGGCTCTGGTTCTAATCGTTACGGATGCTCCTTCCTTATCGGGAGCCCTAAGCACCAATATGTGCGTCTGGGCCTTTCAAACCGGACTGAATCACATAG
>CAYGJM010000037.1:11941-13893 GCA_964350295.1 uncultured bacterium
CTTATTCCTGTTTGCCTTCACCACGATTATTACCTGGGCTTTTTGCGGTGAAAAAGCCGTGGAGTTTTTCTTTCCGTCTCCGAAAGCCGCTCGGTTTTTCAAATATATTTTTATCCTCATGATTCCGATCGGAGCACTCTTCCGCGTTAAAGCCGTTTGGATTCTTGCCGATCTTTCCATGGGATGCATGCTGATTACGAATCTGATAGGAGTCATCGGCCTTTCTCCCCTGGTGATTCGAGAAACGAAAAAGGGCCTGGAACAGCTGGAAAAAGTTTAAAGAGAAGGCATCGACCGAACGATCCGAACGATCAGATCAACGGCTCTTTCAATCTCTTCTTCCGTGGTATGTCGACACAAGGAAAAACGGAGGGATGAAGCCACTCGATCCTTCGAGTACCCCATATATCCCAAAACTTTCGAGGGGGAAAGAGACCCGGAAGAGCAAGCCGAACCGTGGGAAGCTGCCAATCCGTTCATATCGAGAGCCATCATTAAAGCCTCTCCGTCGATCCCCGTAAAAGCCAAGTTCGAAGTATTGCAAATACGTTTGCCTTCGCCGTTGATCAAAACATTTTGCAATTCCGATTGGAGTCTTCCTTCAAATAAATTACGCAAACGCTCCATATTCGCCTCTCCGAAAGGAAGGCAATCTTCCAAAAGCTCCACGGCTTTTGCCATGCCGATAATTCCGGCAAGATTATGCGTTCCCGCACGAAGACCGCTTTCCTGCCCTCCTCCTATAATTAAAGGAGAAATACGCCCGGAAGAAGAGAGATAAGTAACCCCTATTCCTTTGGGAGCATGTAATTTATGACCGCTAAAACTCATCGCCGTTACCCCTTTGGGGACGGTAAATCGTTTTTTACCTAACAAAGCCACTCCGTCTACGATGAAAGGAATGCGACGAACGGATGCCAAAGCCGCCAGTCTTTCCCAGTCGGTCTCCACCCCCGTTTCATTATTTACCGCCATAAAAATAAGAAGAGCGGTATCCGGCCCTATGGCTTTTTCAACCTCTTCGAACAAAGGTGCACCCCGAGGTCCCGGCGTGAGATAGGTTACCTTTCCCCCTTTTGCGGCATACTCCTCTACGTTTTTTAAAATCGTACTGTGTTCGAAACGGGTAGTGATCACTTCGCCGGGAAAAATTTCCCGTAAAAAACCCTTCGTGAGAAAGTTATTGGATTCCGAACCGCCGGAAGAAAAAAAAATTTCCTCCGGAGAAACTCCCAAAGCAGAGGCAACGGTTCTTCGGGCCTTGATTAATTCGTTACGGGCTTCCCTGCCGAAAGAGTGTATGGACGAGGGATTTCTCGGAACGGCACAAAGATCGAAATGCATAGCCCGTAAAACAAACGGATCTAAAGCCGTCGTGGCATTATTGTCCAAATAGATTCTCTTATCTGCCATAGTACCCTTCCGAAAACCTCATCATACCCGAAAAAGAATTATTCGGCCCGTGCTTTTTTTAAAAAAATATTTACGGCGCTCGAGATAAACTCATCAGGAGTACGTTGATTCCGTTAAAAGCGGCATGAAGCCCTATCGAGGCATATACCGAGCGCTGACGGTAATAAATAAACCCCAAAAAACAGGACAAAGCAAACAGAGAAGGAATGATCTCGGCATTCCCCCCCCCTTGAGCCCAAGAAAAATGAAAGCCCGAAAAAATCAAAGAGGTCGCGAGGATACCCCAAAATTTTCCCGTAAACCGAACCAACCAATTCTGTAAAAATCCTCTGAATAATAATTCTTCGATGACCGGCACCCATACCACGATCCAAACGGCGGTAACGCCGAAAAGAACCGGATAATCCATGGTAAATTTTAAAGATTGAACGGCTAATTGCTCTTTATTTTCGAGATGACTCAATAAAAGTAACAAATTGGCCGCTTGGCTGACGGCTATGACGATCGGAAAACTAATCAGCCAAGTAACGACGCCCATT
>CAYGJM010000038.1:0-1035 GCA_964350295.1 uncultured bacterium
ATTGCCAACATCTCCTCCTTTGTCACGCCTCAAATGTCGAAGGAACGCTTATCGGTTCTTTGTTTCACTCTGCAAGTAGGAAAAAAAGAATCCCTTTCCCAACTGGCGGAAAGACTCGTCGAACTCGGGTATGCACGCGTATCGGTCGTCGGTGAAAAGGGAGAATTTGCCGTAAGAGGGGGGATTATTGACCTTTTCCCCTCTTCCGAGGCACAACCTTTTCGCGTGGAGTTTTCGGGTAATGAAATCGAGTCCATACGTTCTTTTGATTCCGTCGCGCAAACCTCGGTGGAAAGGGTTACTTCGGTTACCGTCTTGCCGGCAACGGAGAAAGGCGAAACGGGCATTTCTTTTTTTTCATACTTCAATGAAGAAGACACATTGGTGATTTTGGATGATCCCGATATCACGGAAAAAAAATTTAGGGAGGCCGTTCTCGCTCGAGAAGAGGGTACCCGATTTTTTTCGGATTATTCGGATTTTTTGCAAAAAGTATTTACTTATCAAAATATTATTTTTTCTCGTCGAGACTCCGAAAGCAAACTCTTTTCGAATCATATCCGTTGGAATCATCCCTTCACGAAAATTTCGGAAGCTTTCCCTTTGAAGACAACCATTGCTTACGCGGACGAAGAGGCGCAAATGATTTCCTTGCCGCATCACGATTCTCTTTTCCGGTTTTATTACGTCTGTCAAAACGAATCCGAGGAGAAACATATAAAGGATCAAATGGTTCGGTCCCTCCGACGAATTCCCGATAACGTTTTCTTTTTGTCGGGTTGTTGGCATGACGGATTCGTTCTGGGAGCCGAAAAAGAAGCTTATATTTCTTATGCCGAGGTGACGAAGCGGTACAACCTGCAAAGAAAAAAACAGAGGGAAAGTTATCGAACCGTTCGCACCGAATTCACCGAGCTTGTTATCGGCGATTACGTAGCTCATCTCACTCACGGTATAGGTAAATATGTCGGGTGCGAGAAAAAAGAAAATCATATCGGTATTCTCTTGATTGTTCAATTGTGCAATTCCATTATC
>CAYGJM010000038.1:1045-1663 GCA_964350295.1 uncultured bacterium
AAGAAAATCATCTCGGTATTATGGCCGAATTTTTGGTTTTGGACTACAATGCACAGGCTCGTTTGTACGCCCCCATGGAACAGTCTCACTTGGTGAGTAAATATGTCGGAGCAAAGGGAGAAGCTCCGAAGCTTCACGCTCTCGGAGGAAAGCAGTGGCTGCGTACGAAAGCCGGTACGGAACGAGCCATTCTGGATTATGCGGCCGAATTATTGCAGCTGTATGCCAAGCGCGCCTTGCAAAAAGGGGCCTCTTACTCCGCAGACGGTCCCGAAATGCACTTATTCGAAAGAGAGTTCCCTTATCCCGAAACGGCCGACCAGCAAGAGGCCATACGGGCGATTAAGGAAGATATGGTTACCGGAAAGATGATGGATCGTTTGATCTGCGGGGATGTCGGTTACGGTAAAACGGAAGTGGCGATGCGGGCTGCCTTTAAAGCCGTTGTTGACGGAGGTAAACAGGTAGCCGTTTTGGTTCCCACGACGGTTTTGGCGATGCAGCATTATGAGAATTTTTCTCGACGGATGAGTAATTTCCCGGTTCGGGTAGCCCTTCTATCGCGTTTCGTCTCTCCCGGTGACCAAAAAAAGATATTGCAAGGGCTTCGGGAGGGAT
>CAYGJM010000038.1:1673-13781 GCA_964350295.1 uncultured bacterium
GACATCGTGATCGGAACCCATCGCATGATCGGTAAGGATGTAACGTTTAAAAATTTGGGATTGATGATTATCGACGAAGAACAGCGTTTCGGCGTTCGCGCCAAGGAGCATTTTAAGACTCTTAAGGAGGGGATCGATTGCCTGGCCTTATCGGCTACGCCGATTCCGAGAACCCTATACATGTCTCTCGTCGGGGCTCGGGATATTTCCTTGATTCACTCTCCTCCTCGGGATCGCGTTCCCGTAAAAACGATCATAGCCGAAGAAGATCTCTCTTTGATACGAAAGGCCATCCTGAGGGAACTGGCTCGAGACGGCCAGGTCTTCGTTATTCATAATAGAGTGGAAACCATTTATGAATATGCCGATCGCTTAAAGGAAACGGTTCCGGAAATGGAGATGGTCGTCGGCCACGGTCAAATGTCTGCCGATGCCTTGGACGATGTTTTTCACGCCTTTAAGGAAAAGCGAGCTAACGTTTTGGTTTCTACGACCATTATCGAAAGCGGTATCGATATTCCTGCGGCCAATACGATTCTCATCGATCGGGCCGATCGTTTCGGCTTGGCCGATTTATATCAATTACGGGGAAGGGTAGGTCGTTGGAATCGGAAAGCCTATGCCTATTTATTGGTTCCCCCCAATAAGGTGACCTTGGAAACGGCACAAAAAAGATTAGCCGCTCTTGTCGAAAATAGCGGATTCGGAGGGGGGATGAAAATAGCGATGAAAGATCTGGAAATTCGCGGTGGAGGGGAAATTTTGGGAAGCAAGCAGAGCGGTCACGTTTCCGCCATAGGCTTCCACCTCTACTGTAAACTTTTAAAAAGAACGATTTTAACCTTGCAGGGAAAGGCGCCGAAAGTCGTCCCGGAGGTGCGCATTCACTTCCCGGTGGATGCGAGGATTACCGAGGAATACGTTTCCGATATTTCTTTAAGAATGGAATTGTATCAACGGATCGGGGATGCCTATGTCCCGGAGGAGCTGGAAAAATTAAAACGGGAGATTTCCGATCGGTTCGGCCCTTATCCGGATTCTTTTCTTTGGTTATATCACCTGGCCAGAATCAAGATGATTGCGGGAAGTAAGGGGTTTACGTCAATCGTATTAAAGAAAAACGTTCTCCATGTCGAAAAACGAACCAAGGAAGGGACGGAAGAAAGGAAAACACCCTTTACACTTCACGAAAACCCCGAAATATTCGAGCAACAGTTACTCAAAGTCTTGGATTTTTGGCAGTGAATCGGCTACCGTTACGGGAGGGCGGTAAGCTCCTCGGGCATGTTTGTTTTTTAAAACTTGCAATTCATGGATCACTTTTACCCCTTTTTCGACGTGATCGGCCGTGTGATCCTTATAAATTTTTTCCGAGCTTTTTTTCGTTTTGATGTAGCGTTCATCCAAGGGAAGATCGGAAATCAGTAGCAGGGCTCCCAAGGGAAGTTTTCGGCGATACCCGGCTGCAAACAGGGTGGCACACTCCATTTCTATGGCTTGGGAACGATTGGCTTTCAAACGATTTTTAAAATCCTCGTCAAATTCCCAAAAACGTTTGTTGGTCGTGTGAGTAATACCGATATGATAGTAAGCTTTTTCTTCGTCAAGGATATGAGAAACGGCTCGTTGGATCAAAAAATTGGCAAGAGCGGGGACCTCGATGGGAAAATAAAAGTCCGAGGTACCTTCTCCTCGAATGGCGGCAATCGGGATCAGGTAGTCTCCCAGCTGATAGCGGCGTCTCAGGCCGCCGCACATCCCTAGGAGGAGGCCGGCGGCAATCGGCAGATAGGAGCAGAGGTCAATGACCAGTGCCGCGGAAGGAGAACCCATTTTGAAATCCAGGATGCTGATATTTTCTGCCGGATTGTGAGCAGCGGTGAACATGGATCCGCGCGTGATTTTTAGGTTCCTTGTTTCGGCAAAATATTCGACGTATTTCGGAAAGTTCGTTAAAAGAAGATAACGGCAAAAATCATCGGCATGGGAGCCCGAGTATCGCTCGAGAGAATCCTTGGCTACCTGTATTTCTTTCGGATTGACGGGAGGTTGAGAAGACATAAAAATAACTCCGTTTGAATCGCCATTTTAGAGACTTATTATTTAAAGTCCAGGTTATTTAAAAATCGGCGTAAAAAAAACATCTGGACGAAAGATGGTTCGCGGCGTTATATTTCCTCGTTTTTTGCCTACAAAAGGAAGATCTTGGATTATGGGACAAATAGACGTTAACGATTTGAAACAGGGAATGAAAATAGAAATGGAGGGACAGCCTTATCTGATTATTTCCGTTCAATTCGTAAAGCCCGGGAAGGGGCAGGCTTTCGTCAGAAGCCGGATTAAAAATTTACTGACCGATCGGGTTATCGAGAAAACTTTCCGTTCCAATGAAAAAGCCGAAACGGCCGATGTCGAGGAAAGTGAAATGCGTATGCTTTATAAGGAATCCGACGGAGTCGTCTTTATGGATGATAAGAGTTTCGAGCAAATCACCGTTCCTTTCCAACAGGTAGCCTCGGAAGTCGAGCGTTGGTTGATGGAAGATCAATTATATACGATTCTTTTTTATAAGGGCTCGCCGATTAATATACAGCCTCCCATCTTTATGGAAATGGAAATTACGGAAACCGATCCGGGAGTTCGGGGAGATACCGCTTCGGGACGCGTTTTAAAAAGTGCGGTTACCGAAAGCGGAGCCAAAATTCAAATACCGATTTTTATCGAGCAGGGAGAGCGAGTAAAAATAGATACGCGTACGGGAGATTATGTCTCGCGATCGGGTGGCTGATCTGAAAGACAGATCCTTCATGTTGCAAAGGGCACGGTCTTTTTTTACGGAAAAGGGCCTATTCGAGGTGGATTGTTCCGCTTTGCAGACCCATCCGAATAACGATCGTCATATCGAACCCTTGTCTCTTCTTTTTAACGGTTGTCAACGAGGATATTTACATACTTCTCCCGAGTATGCGATGAAGAAACTGTTGACCTTGGGATCGGGAGACATTTTTTATCTCGGACACGTGTTCCGAGATCGGGAGAACGGGTTTTTGCATTCCGTTGAATTTACCATGGCCGAGTGGTATCGCGTGAACCTTCCTTATGAAGAGCTTATGGAAGAAGTTTGTGATTTCATACGCCTCTTTTTCCCGGCCGAAATTTCCTTGCGTCTGACGTATCGCGAGGCTTTTTTTCGTTATACGGGATTCGATTATCGTACGGCTTCTCGCCGGGACCTGGAGGACCTTCTGCAAAAAAATCTGCATATGACCCTTGACTCCGTAAAGGACTCCGAAGAGGATCTTGTCATGATGGCTTTCACTCATCTCGTAGAGCCCGCTCTTCAATCCGAAGACCTGGTGATTATTTATGACTATCCGATCGACCAAGCCGCTTTGGCAAAAACAACGACGGAAGATGGATTTCCGGCAGCAAAACGTTTTGAAATCTATTACAAGGGTATCGAACTGGCCAACGGATATGACGAACTGAATGACCCTGCCGAATTAATGAATCGTTTTGTCGAGAATAACCGAGTTCGAGAAAAACATGGCGGGAAACCTTTGGAACCGGATGAGGATTTGCTGCGAGAAATCGCGTCTCTGCCGCCCTGTTCGGGGGTAGCCGTCGGATTCGATCGCTTGCTGATGATTCGTCGGAAAATGCCCGAATTACGTATGTGCCTGGCTTGAGGCGGCTGCCGCATTGTGCGCTAACCTTGCCTGTATTTCTTCGGGAGAAGGCTCTTCCGGCTTCTTTCCTATTTTCAGATAGGAAGGCGAAGCATAGGGTTCGTTCGGTCGGAAATGGGGATCGTAGTGGGCTTTTGCCGCAAAGCTCTGATCGCTTGCCAATACTTCCGATGAAAGTTGTCCCGCTTTTTGTAGAAAATCATTGATCGTGAAGGCGGGAGAGGCCTCGATGCGGAATCTTTGTTCCCGGGGGACTTCGATAACCGTATTTTTACCCTCTTTCGTGAGAATCGTTAAAAAAGCCTTTCCGTTCGGTTTTCTGGAAAAGAAAAAACGGGCGATATTGATCTCTCCGTTTTTTATAAAAGCTTCCAGCCGCTCTTTTCCTTTGGGTGTTTCGCCTTCTTCATATTTTTCTTGTAAGAGGGCATAAATGCCTCGCAATAAAGAAATCGTTTCTTCCGAAAAAGTTTTGTGCCGCTCTTCGGCCAGAGGACAGAGCTCGCCGTTATAGGAGAGAAATGTGAGGAAGTTAACAGTTAAGTTGTTGATTTTAAGAGGTGTTTCTCTTTTTTGGATCACGTCGACACCTGTATTGACTTCCGTTAGACGAACGGTAGCTACTTCGGAAAACATAAGACCTCCGCATTGCGTCTCTAATTATAATATATTTTTGACATAAAAGTCAAGGTTTTTTCTGTTTTCCGTGGATCAATAGGGTGAGGAGCCCGAGTCCGGTTAAACAAATACCGGCAATTAACAATTGATCGGACAATTTGTGATAGGGGCCGGCTTTACAAGCGGCTTTTTTTGAAACGAATTTGCGGATGGGACTGCCGATGATTCTCGTGACTTCGCCGCCCAGACGGGTAATGGGATTATCGGTAATATTTCGAGCCTTTTGCTCGGCATCGGTTACCTTTTTTGCTACTACGTTACTGATATAGAGCGACCCTCCGATTAGGGAAAGGCCTAAAAGAAGAACGATAACACCGCAGATATTTTTAAAATGCATTCCTTTAGGACCCCTTCGCTTCTTTCTCTTTCTTATAGAAAATCGTGCATAAAGAGTCCGGAATTTATTTCCACTTTTGAATAATAGGGAGATGTCTTCCCGCTGCAAAGGCCTTTTGCGTGACTTTCAAGCCGCAAGGAGATTGATTTCTTTTATATTCGGCCAAATGAATTTTATGAACGATATCTTCGATTTCTTTTAGAGGAATGGCAAATTTTTCGGCCAGATCCGTGATATCCATGTGTTTTTCGACATAGCCCTCGATAATTGCGTCTAAAAGAGAATAATCGGGCAGGGTATCACTATCCTTTTGCCCCGGCCTCAGTTCGGCCGAAGGTTCTTTTCGGAGAATGTCTTCGGGAATAACGGTTCCGGATTCATTTATTTTTCGACACAATCTATAGATCTGTGTTTTTGTCAGATCGGAAATCGGGGCCAAAGCCCCGTTTAAGTCTCCGTAAAGAGTTGCATATCCCATGGCCATTTCACTTTTATTGCTGCAATTCAAAACGAGTCGATGAAATTTATTGGAAAGGGCCAAAAGTAACAATCCGCGAATTCGGGCCTGCAGATTTTCTTCCGTAAAGTCTTCGGGTAACCCTCGGAAATAGGGACGGAGGAGATTCAGTGCTTCTCGGTGGAGCGTTTCGATCGGAAGGATCTCCGGGGAAATGCCCAAGTTGGCGGCCAAAGCTTCGGCGTCGCGTACGCTTCCTTCGGAGGAAAAGCGAGAGGGCATGCAAACGACAAAGACATTTTCTTTTCCGAGAGCTTCCGCGGCCAGTACGGTTACCAAAGCCGAATCCACACCCCCGGAAAGGGAGATAATAACCCGGGAAAACCCCGATTTTTCAACATAGTCTCGGATGCCCAGGGTCAAGGCTTGATAGAGTTGTTCTTCTTCGCTTTCATCGGGAGGGGGAGCGGAAGAAAGATTATCCGGATCGATAACGGCCGTGTCTTCACGATATCCTGCACAGGATACGAAACGTCCTCCGGGGTCCATAACGAAGCCGTATCCGTCGAATAAAAGGGAATCATTTCCGCCGACTTGATTAACGTAGATGAGGGGGCAGTTCATTTTTTTCGTTGCTTTTCGTGCTAAAAGCATACGTACGTTTCTTTTTCCGATTTCAAAAGGGGAGGCGTTCAGGGAAATGGCCAAATCGATATTTTTCAGCTCGGGATTTTCAAGAGGATTTTCGTCATAAAGAGAGCCGGAAGATTCTTTCCAAAGGTCTTCGCAAATAAAAACGGCCATTTTTTTTCCGAAAAGGTGAAAAACGGGAGAAGTACTTCCCGGCTCGAAGTAGCGTCTTTCGTCAAAGACGTCATAGGAAGGAAGCAGTCGTTTATCATAGTATCCGATTAACGATCGATTCGCAATAACGGCACAGCTGTTGTATAAGGGTTTTCCGGGACCTTCATTTTTTCGGAAACAACCCAGAAATAGGAGCCTGTTTGCCGAAGCGTCGATAATTCGGTTAAGGGCTTCCTGCTGATCCCGGAGAAAGGAAGGGTGATACAGAAGGTCCTTCGGCGGATAGCCCGAAATGGCCAGCTCGGAGAAAACGACGGCTTCGCAATCCTTTCGTTCGGCCTTGCGGATGCTTTCAATGATTTTTCGAGTGTTTCCCGGGAAATCACCGACGATGTAGTTATTCTGTGCCAGTAAAAAACGCAATGCTCGGCTTCCTCGAAAAGATATTCGGAAGAGGGGATTATGAGGACAATTTTAAATTTTGGGAAGCACAATTCAAAAAGGCTTTTTTCTTATGCGAGATGCTTTGGGTCTTTTTTTTATCGGTTTTCGGGGAGGTTCCGAAAATAATAGGGAGCCTTTGACATAACATTTCTCTTTCCTTTGCCAGGAGGCAAGAATTTCAGAAAGTCGATCATCCTTGACTTTTTCCCCCTTTCCTTCGTCTTCGAGATGGTCTTGAAGGAGAGAAAGAAAAAAGCGCCCTTGAAATGAGCCCTTTAACATGGAAACGGTTAAGCTTCCTCTTTCCCTTGATAGACATTCCGATATAAAGCGTCGGCAGACTTCCATTTTTCCTGATAGGTGCGTACGTAGTCTATCCTCCTTTGCCGGTTCGGAGACGCGTAGACACAATTCCATGGGGGGTAATAAAACCATCTCTTCGGCCACGGATTTCAAAGGAAAAAATCCTTCGGGAAGAGGGGAGTCACATTCCTTATCGGCCTCTTCATCGGAAAAACAAGAGACATACCATTGTGCAGCATAAAGACCCGCATGCCCCGAAGGGACCAGAGATTTCTCCCAGTAAATATTGAATTCATTCGGATCCTCATCATCGATCGCTTTTTCCGAAGAATATCCGTTAAACCACTCCCGTCTCCAGCCCATTCGTTCCACGCCGTAACGGACGATTTGTCTAAAAATTTTAGATGTTTGCCATTCGATATACTCTTTTCGGATGACATACTCCTTTTTGGAAAGATTCTTTTTTTTTAGATGTAGCGGATCGAAATTGACTGATTGAAAAGCATTAACGGATTCAAATAAGAGAAGAGTTATGGGCTGAAAAAGATTCTTTTCCCCTTTCCGAATGGATATGGAGTAGGCATAAGAAGAACCGCTTTTTTTGAATTGAACAAAGCTTTGCGATTTTCCGGCATTTCGGAACTCTTCTTCTCCCGCATACGAAAAGTGTAGGGGATAGTCCAGCTCCTCGCGGAGCTTGGCAAATAACGGGTTTCTGCAAAGTTCCGTAAAAGCCTCTTTCAGGTCTTTCGGGGGCTCGGGAAGAGGCGGTTTCAGAAGGTATTCGGTCGTTCCGTGTGCAACAAGTCCTGCAAACAGGGAGTAACCCAAGGAAGAAGTAGCCAGAAGAATGCCGCAAGAAGAGAGAAAAGCGGCCGTATCGGGCATATACATGGCAAGAAGATTTGCTCGAGCGGAAACCGTCGGTTGAAAACGAAGGGGACCGGGGGAGGGCGGCGGTAATCGTTCGAGAAATTTACGGTTGGATGACACGAAATCCTTTACAAGAAGTTTGCGCGGGGGCGCCATCCTTCCGGAAGGTCTCTATCCGGAAAAGCGGGGTGTGCGGAAAAATCGGGAGCCGTCCGACTTTTTAGCCATTCCGTAAAATGAAACATAACAAAGAAACCTAATCCTAGCGGAGCTCTAATTCTACCAAGAAAAAATTTTTTGTGCAAGTTGTTTTTTTAAATCCGTACCATTCGTACTTCCCTATGGGAAAAAGTCTTTTTTGAGGGGATTATCGTATAATTATGGCCGATCCTCCTCCCGGAGCAGGGTAGTACCATTAATTTGGGGAGTGTGGAGCTTGTGCCGAACTTCGGTGCCTCCGGATTTTCGGTCCCCAATTAAAATGGGTAAAGCGGGAAGAGGGCTGGATTTTTTAAAGAAAATAGATTAGAATTTTCTCAAAATAAATCATTTTGAGGAGATTTGACATGACGACGGGGACATTAAAAATTCATTCGGAAAATCTGTTGCCCATTATTAAAAAGTGGCTTTATTCCGATCGTGACATTTTTGTCAGGGAGCTCGTTTCCAATGCTTGCGACGCCATCGGCAAGGTGAAGATTTTAAGGGAAAAGGAAGGGTACTCCTGCCGCGATGAAGAGTTCCGAATCGATATCACCGTGGATGCGGAGAACAAGAAGTTGATCATTACGGATACCGGAATCGGAATGGATGCCGGAGAAGTCGAAAAATATATCGCTCAGTTGGCCTTTTCCGGGGCGGAAGAATTCGTCAAAAAATATGAAACAACTGGTGAAGACAAGGAACGGGTCATCGGCCATTTCGGGTTAGGTTTTTACTCGGCCTTTATGGTCTCTTCTCGAGTGGATATCAATACTCTGTCGTATCGGGAAGGAAGCGAAAGTGCCTTTTGGACTTCCGACGGCTCTACGGAATATGTTATTGACAAGGGCTCTCGCAAGGAGAGGGGGACCGAAATTACCCTCCATATCGATAAAGAGAATGAAGAGTTTTTGGATCCGGTTCGTATTCGGGAAATTTTAAATCGTTATAGCCTGTATTTGCCCCATCCGATTTATTTGAACGGCTCTCGCATTAACGAAAGGGAACCGCTCTGGCTAAAAGCACCTGCCGAATGTTCGGATAAGGACTACCTTGATTTTTATCGTCACTTGTATCCGATGGAGGAGGCTCCTTTATTCTGGATCCATTTAAACGTTGATTATCCCTTTCATCTACAAGGAATTCTTTATTTTCCGAAATTAAAGAAAAACATGGACTTTCGGAAAAACACGATCAAGTTATTCTGCAACCGGGTTTTCGTAACCGACCATTGCCGAGATTTGATTCCCGAGTATTTGACGATGCTGCAAGGGTGTATCGACAGCCCCGATATTCCCTTAAACGTATCGAGAAGTTCCCTGCAAATGGATCGAACCGTCCGCCAGTTAGCTTCGCACGTTTCCAAAAAGGTGTCGGATAGGCTTTCTTCCCTTTGTAAAACGGATAAGGAGAAATTTATCGTTTGTTGGAAGGACGTGGAAGTTATCGTGAAGCTGGGCGTTCTTCAGGATGATAAGTTTTATGACCGGGTTAAGAATTGTTTGATTTGGCAAAACCTCGAAGGAGACTGGTTGACGGTCGAGGAGTATAAGGAGAAAAACGCTTCTCGGATAAAAGACACGATTTATTATCATTCGGGAGAAGAGGGCGATGATCATCTGATCGATCTTTATAAAGAGAAAAAAATAGAGGTTTTGAAGGCCTCTTCGCCGATAGACGGTCATTTGATGAGCTTTTTGGAAGGAAAACTCGCTCCCTGTCGATTCGTTCGCATTGACGGAGAATTAACGGAAGCGATTATGGACCCTTCCAAGGAAAACACTCTTTTGGATCAAGACGGTAAAACGATCGGGGGGCGATTGGCTTCCTTAATCGAAACCTTATTGGGAAAGGACTCTCCCGAAGTGGAGGCCAAAAGCCTGGCAAAAGCGGAGATCCCCGCTTTCTTGTTAATAGACGAGCAGGCTCGTCGCTTACGCGACTTCATGAGAATGAATCATCCCGAAGGAGCCGGTATGACGGGACCGATGAAGTATAAACTCGTTGTCAATACGAACAGTCCTCTGATTGCGGCCGTCGAAAAGTTACATGCCGCCCAACCGGAGTTGGCTAAACAGGTTATGATACAGGTCTATAATCTGGCCAAGCTTTCTCAAAAAGAAATCGACGGTAAGGAAATAGGGCTGTTTACCCGTCAAATGGCTTCCCTTTTAGAGGCTTTAACGGAAAAATTATCCTAGAGGTTTTTTTAGAATCTTTTCTTTTGAAACCCCTGTTAATCAATGATTAATAGGGGTTTTTTCATGTCTTTGTAAAATAAAAATTGTTGACAAAAAACAAATTTTTTGCTATAATTTCATCGTCACAAAGAGGTTTAAGCATGGATACAAGCATAATCAGAAGTCAGCAAGGAGGTAGTTTCATTACCTTCCGAAAAATGGAAAGCTCTTCGAAAAAAGGAGGTATATTTCTTTTAAACGGAGGAAATCAAGGCTTGCTTGAACCGGCCGTTTCCAAGACGAAAGGAATTGCTTCTCGAGAGTTGAGCTCAAGAGACGGGGCCGGTATGTCCGAGGAGAGTGCAATCAAGAAAGAAAGGTTCTTTCTTTTACAAGGAGAAAAGAAGGCGATTGTCAGAAAGTCTCTTTCAAAAACGGAAATGATTGCTCATAAAGAATTAGGTTTGAAGGACGGAGGTAGTGTTTCCCGAGGCATGTCAGCCGGAATGGGCGGAATAACCCGAGATTTTTCGTCCGGGAAAGGGGCGGGATGATTTGTTAACGCCTTTCGGAAGGAGAAAAAATAAAGGAGGGTTTTTGACATGAATCCGTTAACGGCTTCCCAAATGTTGACCGAGGATGTACCTTCCTTAAGTTTGGATAAGGAAACGCAAAAACAAGTGATGCAGAAGGAGTTTCGGGTTTGCGAGGAAGAGCTTTTCGTTTCCCTCATGCAGCGCTTGATGCAAGAAGTCCAAGAAACGATACCTTCCGAAAAGGAAGAATTACATTCCGATGAGGAATCGGAAAAGGAGGAAGGGGATGAAAATTGATCCGATAAAGGGGCAGATAACGAGTTCTTCCGGGCTGATGATCAAGGGAAATAAAAAGAGTTTTTCGAGATCGCTTTTTCTTTTGGAACAGTGTTTGAATACATTGGAATCTTTCAATCGCTCCTTGGAAGAAAACGGAAAACGGCGTAGGGAAAGGGAAAATACCGATGAGCGAAAGAGATGTTTGCAAAGAGAAGAGGACGGTCAAAAAGAGGGAGTCGAAATCCTTGAAAAATCCCCCCTCTCGTAAAAGGGGGGATGATATTTAGGATTTGACGGGTTGCGGTTCTCGTTCGGAAGGTTTTTCCTTAACGGTTTCTGCAGAGGAACCGGTAATGGCTCCTTTCAGCATTTCAATTTTCGTTCCGTCATACATTTTTAAAATAACCGTTTGATCTTCGATTTTGAAAACTTCACCGATAATTCCCATGGCAATGACTCGATCACCGGGTTTCAAAGCATTTCTTTGGGCTTCCAATTTTTTCCTTCTCTTTTGCTCGGGTCTCCACAGAATCAGATAGAAAAAAGTCAGTACGATACCGAAAAACATCAGGGTTCTGTATATATTGTTATCTCCCGAAGCAAGGGGAGAAGAACCGTCCGCAAAAAGTAGGGAAGTTCCCCAAAACGGCACGGTCAAAGAAAATAATTTTGTTTTCATCAGGACCTCTATATTGTCTTAACTTGTTAATTACAAGGAGATTATAAAGGGTAGACTTCACAGACTTCCCGATACAAACGATCCAATGTATTTTCGTCTATAGCGTGCCTGATTTTTTTCATAAAATCAAGATAAAAAGAAAGATTATGAAGGGTGAGAAGGGTAAGGGCGGATATTTCGTTTACGGTAAAAAGGTGACGCAGATAGGCTTTGGAAAAGGAGGCCGTATAACAGGTCGATTCGGGATCAACGGGTGTAAAATCCTCGGTATATTTTGCCTGTTTAATATTGATTTTTCCCCGGGAGGTGAACAGGGTGCCGTTACGGGCATTTCGGGTGGGAAGAACGCAATCAAAGAGGTCCACACCTTTTCGGACACCCTCGATAAGGTCTCTGGGAGTGCCCACTCCCATGAGATATTTCGGCTTGTTTTCCGGAAGGATCGGAACCGTTATCTCCAGTATTTGCAATAACTTTTCTTTCGGTTCTCCGACGGCGAGTCCTCCGACGGCATAACCGTCAAAGTCAAGGGCAGTCAGCTCTTCAACGGAGCGTTTTCTCAGATCCGGATAAATGCTTCCTTGAACGATACCGAAGAGGTTTTGGTGCTTTTTTAAGGGGTAATCCGGACAGATTTTTCCCCAGGCG
>CAYGJM010000039.1:0-13626 GCA_964350295.1 uncultured bacterium
GAACTACTGGAAGGAAATTCATACGAAACACGGCTATTTGGAAATTAAAACACCCCTTATGATGACGCGAGAATTGTGGGAGACTTCGGGACATTGGGATAATTATCGGGAGAACATGTATTCCCTCGTCGTAGAGGAAAGAGATTTTGCGGTCAAACCGATGAACTGCCCGGGATGCATGCTTTATTATAAAAGTAAAAATCACAGCTATCGCGAGTTTCCTTTACGAGTGGCCGAATTCGGACTGGTACACAGGTATGAGTATTCGGGAGCTCTTTCCGGTTTGATGCGCGTTCGCGGATTTCATCAGGATGATGCCCATATTTTCATGCAACCGGAAGATATTCAAAGCGAAATTGCGGGAGTCTTACGGCTGGCTCAAGAAATTTATGATCTTTTCGGCCTTACATATACTCTGGAGCTTTCCACGAGACCGGCCAAGGGGACCATAGGAACCGACGAAGACTGGGAAATAGCTACGGAAGGACTACGGGGAGCCCTGGAATCTTTAGGACTTCCTTATCGCCTCAATGAAGGGGACGGGGCCTTTTACGGGCCGAAAATCGATCTCCATATTCAGGATGCCCTCGGTCGAACCTGGCAATGCGGAACGATACAGCTCGACATGGCCCTCCCGGAAAAATTCGATTTAGAATATGTTCGCCCCTCCGGAGAGCGAGCTCGTCCGATCATGATCCATCGAGCTCTTTTCGGTTCCATAGAAAGGTTTTTCGGTATTTTGATCGAGCACTTTGCCGGAAGGTTTCCGCTATGGCTAAGCCCCCGGGGTATTCGCCTGATTCCCGTCGCGGACAGACATGTTCCTTATGCAAAAGAACTGGAAAACCTCTTTTCATCCAAAGGGTTTTCCTGCGAAACGGATGATGCGCATGAATCGGTAAGTAAAAAAATCAGAGAAGCACAACTAAATAAAGTAAATTACATTTTGACGGTCGGCGACAGAGAAACGGAAAATCGAACGATTTCCCTGCGCACCGGAGACAATGTGGTACACGGGGAAATTATTGTTGAAGATTTTCTTCAAAAGATTCAAGATGAGCTAAAAAACAGAAGCCTTGAATCTTCTTACTCGAAAAAATAAATGAAAACCGTAGCGTCGAAAATTATCGCCGTCAGTAGTTTTAAAGGAGGAACGGCTAAAACCTCCATCGCCTTACACCTCGGAGCCGCCTTAGCCAAGTTTCATAAAAAATCCGTTTTACTCATTGATTTTGACGCTCAAGCCAATCTCACTTCCGGACTTGGTTTCGATCCCGACGAATATGATTCTTTGGCTGAAGTGTTGCAAAGAAAGAAAACCCTTCTTGACGTAAAGCTAGCTACATCCGTACCCGGCCTAGAAATCGTTCCGGCAGACGCCTGGCTCGAAAGAGTCGAAGTAACCGGAGAGTTGGCTTCCGATCGTTATTCGCACGAAAAACTGAAAAGCATTTTAAAGGGCCTCGATTACGATTATGTTATCATAGACACGCCTCCTTCGCTGTGTTGGTTAACCGAATCCGCTTTAATTGCGGCCAATTATTCCTTAATTTGCACAACTCCTGAATTTTACAGTGTGAAAGGCTTGGAACGACTTTCACAATTTCTGAAAAATATCAATGGAAGGCATCCCTTGCAAATTCTGGGGGTTGCCGTCTCTTTCTGGAATCAAAGAGGAAAAAGCAATACTGCCTTTTTAGAGGTAATCGAAAAAGCCTTTCCGAATAAGCTATTGAATGCAAAAATTCGTCGTGACATTACCGTCTCGGAAGCGGCCATTTACGGAAAACCTCTGTATGAAACGGCACCGAACAGTCGCGCCGCCGAAGACTACAAATCTTTAACGGAAGAAATTATAAACCGAATGTAAAACCGGTTTACATTTCCCCAAAAAGCTTGAAAACACATCGTTTCCATATAGATAATAAAGTGAACAAATTTTTATCCCAAAGACTAAAAAAATCAGACAAGACGGAAAAAATGTCTGCCTTGGCCACCCGATCGATGCAGGGAAATTTAACGAGCTTTTCCGGAATTTTCGGTTTTTCGGAATTAAATGTTTCGGAAAAGGGAACTCTTCATTCCCTATTAAAACAATTTTCGGAAGAAGGACAAGAAATTTCCGAAGATCTTAAATCCCTCATTACAATTACTTCCGAAGTAAAAGCCATTAATAACCAAGCTATCGTTTTACATGGAGAGAGGATTAAAGCCGTCCAAGAAATTCTAAAAAAATATCGTGACGGAGCTTTTAGTACCTGGTTAGTGGCTACCTACGGCAACCGTCAGACTCCCTATAATTTTCTCCAATATTATGAGTTCTATATTACGATGCCTCAAACGCTTCGGCCCCTTATCGAAATCATGCCGAAACAGGCCGTTTATACTTTGGCCAGCAGAGAGGGCTCTTTGGAAGAAAAACAAACCATCGTTCAAAACTATCAAGGGGAAAGTAAACAGGAACTAATTCGAATGATTCGAGATACCTTTCCTCTTTCGGAAAAAGATAAAAGGAAACAAAGTATCGGGCGAGGAATTATTCATAATCTGGAAAAGAATCTACGACAGTTAAAGAGTGACCTTCCCTCTCTCTCGGAATCTCAAAAAAACACGGTCAAAACTCTTCTGCAAGAAATGCTATCTCTTTTGGATTAATGAATCATGTCTGAATTTACTTATCAAAGCCCCCTGCAAATCCGCTATGCGGGGAGCACCATGCAGAAACTTTTTTCTCCGAAAAGCAAATACGAAATCTGGAGAAAATTATGGTTGGCATTAGCCGAAGCCCAAAAATCTTTGGGTTTACCTATTAGCGAAGAACAAATTCAAGAACTTAAAACCCATGTTTCTTCGATAGACTTTGAAGCGGCACGTCAATACGAATTAAAATTTCGCCACGATGTCATGGCGCATATTCATGCTTACGGAGACCAATGTCCTGCTGCAAAATCAATCATTCATCTCGGGGCCACCTCTTGTTTCGTAACGGATAACGGCGATTTAATTCAATTTCGAACGGGATTACAATACCTATCGGCTAAATTAATTCAATTGATACGTAACCTCTCCCGATTTGCAAAAAAAACAAAAGATATTCCCTGCCTCGGATTTACTCATTTTCAACCGGCTCAACCGACAACGGTAGGGAAAAGAATCACTCTCTGGTTACAGGATTTTCTTTTCGACTATCAAGCTTTACAGGGCCTCATCCGACAGTTACCGTTTCTCGGATTAAAAGGAGCTACGGGAACTCAAGCTTCTCTATTGGCTCTTTTTGGCTATAACCATCACAAAGTAGAATCATGTGATAGATCACTGGCTCATAAATTCGGATTTGAAAAACTACTGATTATCTCCGGACAAACCTATCCGAGAAAATGGGATACCCGTATCTCCGACGTATTGAAAGGTATTGCCGTTTCGGCTCAAAAATTAGCTACGGATTTACGATTGCTTTCCCACCTCCGAGAAATGGAAGAACCTCGAACGGCCGATCAAATCGGCTCTTCGGCCATGCCTTATAAACAAAACCCCGTTTTATCCGAAAGAATTTGCTCTCTATCTCGATTTTTAATCCATTTGTCGGCTAACTCCGATCAAACTGCGGCGGCTCAATGGCTGGAAAGAAGTTTGGATGATTCAGCCAATCGAAGAATCTCTCTTCCCGAAAGTTTATTAACTTGTGATGCCCTTTTCAATCTACTACTCCATATCTCTTCTAATTTTCATCTCAATCGGGCGGTTATTCATTATAATCTACAAAAAGAGCTTCCCTTTTTAGCAACCGAAAATATTTTAATGCATATTTCCGGAAAAGGGGGGGACCGTCAATTTATCCATGAAATTTTAAGACAGCATGCTTCCTTTGCAAGAAAAAGAATGCTTGAAGAGGGAAAAGAAAATGACCTTTTAGACCGAATCATTCATGATCCCCGATTAGCCGTTTCGCAAGAAGAAATGAACGAGATTCTGAATATCTCCCAACTGATCGGTCGATCAAAAGAACAGGTCGAATCTTTTTTACAAAAAGAAATAGAACCCTTATTACGGGAAAACAAAGAATCGGATGTTCCTTATGAGAACGTTTCTTTTTAAATATCATTATTTCATCTAATCTTTTTCCTTTTCGGAGAATGTATGTCATTTATTTTGTCTTTTCTGATTTCCGGTCTATTTTTTTTCGTTTTACAAAAGTTTTTATTTAGTAAACCCAAAGAATCAATCTTAAGGGAATTAAATTTGCAAAAAAACAAGAATCAAGAACTTCATGAAAAGCTTCTTGCGGCAAACGGATTCTTTTTACTTTCCAAAGAAAGAGAAGAAACCATTCAAAAAGCGGAGGAAAAAAACCGATTGCTTCAAACGGAATTTCTAAAAGTATCCCAAGAGTGTTCCGGCCTGCAAGCCGAACTGAAAGCTGAAAAAGAAAAAGCTCTTTTGGTAGCTGAAAATAACGATAAAATTTTTCGAGAAACAAGAGAAAGATTTCGATCGGAATTCGAAAACCTATCCGAAAAGATCTTTAAGGAAAAATCAAAGGAATTCTCGGAGAACTCCGGACATACTATAAAAGAATTATTGGCCCCGTTGAAACAAAAAATAGATCTCTTTCAATCGGATATTCATGAAATACATAAAACGGGAACGGCCGAAAGACTTCTTTTAAAAAACAAAATGGAAATGATTGTCGACTCGGGAAAAATTTTAGCCGAAGAAACCTTTCGTTTAACAAAAGCTTTGAGAGGAGATGTCAAAAAACAAGGATCGTGGGGAGAGCTCATTCTCCAAAGAGTTCTTGAATCTTCGGGACTGCGAGAAAATGAAGAATATATTTTACAGGGAACCGGCCTTCAATTAAGCAATTCCGAGGGGAAGCGGATGCAACCCGATATTATTGTAAAGCTTCCGGATACCAAGCATATCATTATAGATTCAAAAATGTCCTACGCTCATTATAGTGACTATTTCAATGCAGCCAATGAAGAAGAAAAAAAGGACTGTCTTAAAAAACTGATTCTTTCGGTAAAAGAACACGTAAAAGGACTAAGCGAAAAAAATTACAGTTTTACAAAAAAACTCGAAAATCCGGATTTCGTATTGATGTTCATACCGATCGAATCCGTTTTCTCCTTAGTCATGGAAACCGAACCGAAACTATTCGAAGAGGCTTGGAAAAAATCAATTATCCTTGTCAGCCCGGCGAATTTACTGGCCATATTAAGAACCGTTGAATCTCTTTGGAAAATAGGAAGACAAAATAAAAACACCCAAAAAATTGCGGAAGAAGCCGCTTCTCTGTATGATAAATTCGTTGACTTTTTAAAAGATGTCGAGAATCTCGGGAAATATTTAAAAAATACGAATGAAGCTTTTGATAAGGCTCTTCATAAACTTTCCTCGGGAAGGGGAAATCTGATTAAAAAAGCGGAAGACATGAAACTTTTAGGATTAAAAACAAAAAAACAAATTCCTTCCTACCGACTGGAACCCGAAGAATGCCCTTCCGTTACTTCTAACCATTCGGGAGCCGTAGAATGACTTTCGATAAGGAAACCGAAGAAAATATACAAAATTGGCTTGAGGAGGATTATGATGCCAAAACCAAAAGAGCGATTCAAATTCTTTTAAAAAACAATCCGAAAGAATTGGAAAATGCTTTTTACACGCGCCTTTCTTTCGGAACCGGAGGACTACGCGGTTTAACGGGCATAGGAACCAACCGAATCAATGAATATACGATTGCTTCGGCGACGCAGGGATTGGCTAACTATTTACTTTACAAGAAAAAAAATTCCAATCCGGCTGTTTTTATTGCCTATGACAGTCGCCATTCTTCTTCATTTTTTGCGGAAGTCGCGGCCCGCGTCTTATCGGCTAACGGTATTTTCGTTTATATTTATCGACATTTGCGCCCCGTTCCTTTAGCTTCATTCGGTTGCCGATTCAAAAAATGTGCCGCCGCCATTATGATTACAGCCTCCCATAACCCGCCTCAATATAACGGGTATAAAGTTTATGCTTCCGAAGGAATGCAAGTCTTACCCCCGGAAGACCGAGCCATTCTGGAAGAAATCGAAAAAATACGCTCCCTACGACAAATTCATTCTCGTCGGGATCTTCCTAATGAATTCGTCACATTTATCGACGAAGAGATCGATGAAGCTTATCTTGTGGAAACGGAAAAAAAACAAACCTTTCTGAAAGAGAATCGAGAACAAGGTCATCTCTTAAAGATCATTTATACCCCTCTTCACGGCACCGGAATTACCCTCATCCCCGATCTGTTGAAAAGATGGGGCTTCACATCTTTAAGCCTTGTCCGTGAACAATCCGTTCCCGACGGCAACTTTCCGACGGTTCAATCTCCGAATCCGGAAGAAGAAGAAGCCCTCGCTCTTGGGAAAAAACAACTTTTAAGGGAAGAGGCTGATCTTTTATTAGCTACCGATCCCGATGCCGACCGAATAGGCGTCATGATTCGAAGCGAATGTAAAGCAGTTTTACTTACCGGAAATGAAATTGCCTGTCTACTGACCGATTACTTGTGTAAAAACAACACCTTTCCGAACGGAGCCGTTATTAAAACCATCGTTACTTCCGAGTTAATGAAAAAAATAGCCGAATCTTATGGTATCTCCTGCTTCAACGTATTAACAGGCTTTAAATATATCGGCGAATTGATCACCGAATGGGAAAAGAAAGGAGAAAAATATCATTTTATCTTTGCCGGAGAAGAATCCTACGGTTATTTAGTCGGAACCCACGTTCGAGAAAAAGATGCCGTAATCATGAGCGGCATCCTATCAGAGATGGCTTTACAAGAAAAACTACAAAATAGAAGCCTACTGGATGCCCTCCGAGATCTCTATGAAAAACATGGTTTTTATAAAGAGCGCCTGCTCTCTCTAACCTTTCCGGATACAAGGGAAAACCAAGAAAATATCCGTCATGTTATGAAAACCTTAAGAAAAAGCCCTCCCGCCTCTCTTGCCGGAATATCGATCGCCATTTCGGAGGACTATGAAAACGCCGAAAAAACCGATTGGAAAACGGGATGGAAAACGCCTCTTGACTTACCTCGTTCAAATGTCTTGCTTTTTTGGTTGGAAGATGAAAGCAAAGTCGTTATTCGTCCCTCGGGTACCGAACCGAAACTAAAAATTTACTGCGGCATTGTTGACCGAATTGAAAAAGACCCCGTAAAAAGACTCCAAAAAGCCGAAAATAAAATCGACCGATTGATAGAGGATCTAAAGAGTTTCGTGAACCTTTGTTCCACGTGGAACGGTTAATGAAAAAGAATCGACAAGTTCTCTTATCGCCTTTATTTCCGTATAAAAAAGAGCACACTTCAGAGAAAAAGTTTCAAGAGAAAGAGAGGTAAAGTCTATTTTTTCCGCTATAAAAAGTTCTCTGTTTTTTTGGGAAAAAGAAAAGCCTTTTTTTGAAAAATCCTTCACATAAGGTTTTATTTTTTCTTCGAAATCTTCCTTTTGACAATAAAACGAAGCCAGCAGATACAAAACGGTTCCTCGCTCTGCTAACTCTAAATCCATTTCCGAAGAGCCTCGTACCAGTCGAACTTTTTTTTTCAAAATCAGCTCGTAAAATAAATGTTTAAAGGCTTCCTTATTCATCACCCGAACTCCCCGACGTTGTCCATCCATTATAACTTCTTCCCTTAAAGAAAAAATAAATCTTCCGAGTTCAAGATAACGACCAATCCACGGGCTCCTTACCCATTGCTTTCAAATAACGATTTACGGTTGAAAAATGATGAGAACCCAAAAAGCCTCCGTGGGCGGAAAAAGGAGAGGGATGGGTTGTTTGCAAAGCAATATGGTGTCGATATTCCGGAAGACTTAAGAATTTTAAACATTTTTCTTGAGCAAATCGGCCCCATAATAAAAAAATTACGGGATCTTTTTTTTTGCAAATCCTTTCCAAAACGTGATCCGTAAAAATATCCCATCCTTTCCCGACATGGGAATTGGGTTCACCTCGTCGAACCGTTAAAGTTGCATTCAATAAAAGAACTCCTTGACACGCCCAGGACAAAAGGCAACCGTGAGACGAGGGGGCAAGCCCCAAATCATCCCTGAGCTCCTTAAAAATATTTTTAAGAGAGGGGGGTAGGGGCATTCCCTTCGCCACGCTAAAGCTCAGGCCGCGAGCCTGCCCGTAACCGTGATAAGGATCCTGCCCTAAGATAACCACTTTTAGCGATGCATACGTCGTGTGCCCGAATGCATTAAAAACTAATTCTTTCGGGGGAAATATTTCTTTTCCGCTCCTTCTTTCTTGCTCTAAAAAAAGCTCCAGAGAACGAAAGTAATCCATTGTTTTTTCTTTCTCTAAAAAATCCGTCCAATCATTTGAAAAAGTAACGGGAATGATTTCCATACGAGTACCCCATGAAATAAAAAGGAAATGATAGGAAAAAGAAGTTTAGAAATCAAAAAACAATCAATTTTTATAGCCAAGAAAAGAGAAATATCAAATATTTTGCATAAATATTTTTGAAAAATTCGAGTCCGCTTTTAAAATGGCACGTATCATGAAACTTGTTTTTATTTTTCCTCGGTTCCCTCTTTTTTTATATTGTATGGTTTCCTCCCTCCTTCTCTTGGCTGCGGAAAAAGAGGCCATCGTTATTTCTCCGGTTGCCGATCTGTTAGGGCAAGCCTATCACCGCTCTCCCAACAAAAAAATTTCTTTTGCCGAATATTATAACGATATTCCCTTCAGCGGCTCGGGGGTCTCTTGTCTCCGGTTGCATCAGCTTCTTTTCCACGAGCGAGTAACCGTTTTAGAAGAAAAAGGAGAAGAAGTGAAAGTAAAGGTTCCTAATTTCTACTATGTAAAAGAAAACGAAAGCCTTCCGACAAATACGTTCTGGATGCTAAAAAAACACCTTGTTTTTTTGGAAGATCTCTCCAAAAAGAGTATCGACATATCCAAACTTCCCCCTCCCATCTCCTATGAAACAACTCCCCCTCCGTTAACTTCTTCCGGAGACCGGCGAGTAATTACTTTGAAAAAGCCTTATAAGGATCCTGTATCGCAAATGATTTTTTCCGTCGGAACACGATTTATTCCTCTGGAAAATCAAGACTTTTCGGGAAATTATGATGAAGGCTTTTTTCGGGTTTACTTTCTCGATCCCGTAAAAAAAACGCTTTTGAACATGTCGGTTCCGAAAAATTTTTGCATTCGTAATTACTCCGATAATCGAGAAAGCCAAACGGAAAACTTCATCAGGCTTCTTAAATCTTGGACCCTTCAAAAAAAGGGCTTTATTCCCTATGTTTTAGGGGGCAGCAGCTGGACGACGAATTGTTTGGAAGACCACTTCGAAGCCGTCGGCTCCCCTCAAGATCCCGATAATTATGTTCGTCGTTCCGAATGGGCCGAAAGCGGGAAAATCGGTTTTGACTGCGTCGGCATCATCGCCAGAGCGGCTCAAATTTGCGAGATCCCCTTTTATTTCAAAAATACGACAACGCTATTAAAAGAATTAGAACCGATAGGAGAAAATGATACCGTTTCCAATGGAGACTTGATTTGGTTTCGGGGACACGTCATGGTCATATCCGATACGGAAAAAAACCTGATTATCGAATCCAGAGGATATGATAACTGGAAGGGAAAAGTCCAAGAGATGCCGATTAATCGGATTTTTCACAATATTTCCAACGTTGCCGAGCTGAAAAAATATTCCTTGAAAAAAGAACCGCTGCAACTACTCGATTATCGCGGAAACCCCTATAAAGCCTGTCGCCATATCAAAATTTTAAAATTTCGCAGTGTTTGGAAAAATCGAAGCCCATCTCCTTCTTAAAAAAGATTGACCGGAAAGATGAATCCCTTCTAAACTAAACCCCTTTTTATGACCTGGGTGTAGCGCAGCCTGGATAGCGCACTTGCATGGGGTGCAAGGGGTCGGAAGTTCGAATCTTCTCACCCAGATTTTTATTTTTCCGAATTTTTAGTTGTAAAGCCTATATTTTTTCGCTTTAAAAGCTCTTTTCGGAAATCATTTCTTGTTAATTCTCATTGTCCATTTATATCTAAATACCTTATAAGGCTTTCACAAAAAAAATGTGGAAAACTTGTTCAAAAATCGGTTCATTACCTGTTCATTCACGGAAAGTAAAATTGTTCATAAGTTATCCTTGTTTATAATTTCATTTTCATAAACGAGTTACCGACAACTTATGAACTGCATTTTCTTTTCGATAAAAGAACCGGTTATAAACATTTCCACAGCTTCTGAAGAAGAAGAATTTATACAAATAAATATAAAATAAAAAAAGAATCTAAAAATGAACCGACCTTATTCTCCCGATACCTTATTCGATTTATCTCTTTATGCTCATGCCCGACTTTTCAGAGATATTATTTATCCTTGGGAAGCCTTATCATTTCTGGAGGAGTATTTGCGAGAAACCGTTACCGGAAACCAACGGGGAAGCATCTCTTCAAAAGCTTTTATTCAAGATGAGGAAACCGTCGATATCGGTTTCGGTACGATCGTTGAACCCGGAGCTTATATCAAAGGCCCCTGCATTATCGGGAATCATTGCGTTATTCGCCACGGTGCTTATATTCGAGGAAACGTTATTACCGGAAATCGATGCATTATAGGACATGCGACCGAGGTGAAAAATTCGATTTTTTTGGATCAGGCACAAGCTGCCCACTTCAATTATGTGGGAGATTCCGTAATCGGAAATCGGGTGAATTTGGGAGCCGGAGTCAAATTAGCTAATTTGCTTTTCAATCGAAAAAAAATTTATATCGAACTTTTCGGAACTGAAACGGGAACGAATCGGAGAAAATTGGGGGCCTTAATCGGAGATGACGTTCAAATCGGTTGCAATACCGTAACCGCTCCCGGAACGATCGTGGCGAAACGCTCTCGCCTTTTTCCCATGCTTCACGTCGGAGGGTATATTTCCGAAGATCAAACCGTAAAAATAAACACCCAGCCTTACCGGATGAAAAATTATGCCTTTTCTCAGTCTTGAAAAACTCAAATTAAAGGCTCTGCTGCAAAAGTATCGTTTGAAGGCGGATAAAATCATCGAAGACCGGTTTCTTCCGGGAGGAGCCCGAAATAGGCTTGAAGAGGCTTCTCTTTATGCTCTTCGAAACGGCGGAAAGAGATTTCGACCGATGATCGTATTATCCGTGGCGGAAGCTTTGGGAAACGATGCGGACGTATCGCAAGCGGCTCTGTCCGTGGAATTGTTTCATACGGCTTCCTTGATCGCGGATGATCTGCCCTGTATGGACGATGATTCTTTGAGAAGGAATCAACCTTCGGTACACAAACTGTACGGGCAGGATATTGCTCTTTTGGCCTCCTTTGCCTTAATCGGCGAGGGTTATCAAGCGGTATTGAAAAACAAAAAATTGGCCGAAAGTTGCTTTGCGGACGGGGAGATTCGGGGAACGATGGCTATAGAATCATTAGCTTATAATAACGGATTATCGGGAGCCCCCGAGGGACAATTTTTAGATCTTTATCCTCCGGAGGAACCGGACAAACAAAGTTTGGATGAAATCTTTTATCAAAAAACGGTTATCTTTTTCGAAACGGCTTTTTTATTCGGTTGGCTTTTTGGCGGAGGGGATCTTTCGCTATGCTCCGAAGTGAAGGAGGCAGCTCGACATTTCGGGATGGCTTTTCAGATTTATGATGATTTTCATGATTATGAAGAGGATAAGGCAAAGGGGAAAAAAATAAATTATCCGGTTCTTTTGGGAAAAAAGAAAGCGGCTTTCTTTTTAAAAGAACATACGAATCGATGCAGGGAATTATTGCAGAAGTCGGGCTTGCACCTGCAAGCCCTCCGTGCCGTATTACAATTTCTTGATTCAAGCGTCGAGAGGATCTGATACCTTATCCGCTTCTTCGGAAGCTGTTTTTTTATCGAATCGTTCTTCCGCCTGCTCTGCTTTTTCCAATATTTTTCTTTTAATCTTTTCACTTAAAGATTCATCCCGGGTCAATTCCTGTTTTACCGATTCGCGCCCTTGTCCGAGTCTATTTCCTTCATAACTGAACCAGGCTCCTTTTTTATCGATGATTTCCAGTTCAACGGCCTTGTCGATGATTGCACCCACGCCGGAAATTCCTTCCTTGAAGATAATATCGAATTCGGCCGTTCGGAAAGGAGGGGCCAATTTATTTTTCACGACCTTTACTTTTACTCGATTGCCGATTTCCGTATTATCCGCTCCTTTTAAACCGCCGATACGTCGAATATCGAGCCGGATTGAAGAGTAAAACTTCAAAGCTCTTCCGCCCGTCGTCGTTTCGGGATTTCCGAACATGACGCCGATTTTTTCTCTGATTTGGTTGATAAAAACGGCGCAGGTATTGCTTTTTGCTAACGTTGCCGTTAATTTTCTCAAAGCCTGTGACATCATACGAGCTTGAAGACCGACATGAGAATCGCCGATCTCTCCGGCCAATTCATTTTTGGGAACGAGAGCGGCAACCGAATCGATAATGATGACGTCAACGGCGCCGGATCGGGCCAGCATTTCCGCAATATTTAAAGCATCTTCTCCGCAATCGGGTTGCGAAATAAGGAGGTCGTTGACGTTTACGCCGATTCGGGATGCATACACCGGATCCAATGCATGTTCGGCATCGATGTAGGCGGCCAGCCCTCCGTTTTTTTGGGCATTGGCTACGACGTGGGTTGCCAGTGTGGATTTTCCGGAAGATTCCGGGCCATAAATTTCGATAATTCTTCCCCTGGGAAGTCCGCCGATACCCAAGGCCAGGTCAAGCGTGATGGCCCCGGTAGGAATCACGTCGATATTTCGACCGATTTGGTGTTTGCCCAGTGTCATGATCGTCCCGGTTCCGAATTGTTTTTCAATGTGGGCTATGGCCGCTTCCAAGGCCTTTTTTTTGGATTGTTCTTCCGTATTTCCCATAAAAAATATCCCCTGATAAAAGTTGTTTTTTGACCTTATGATGCCGAAGTTTTCGTTATAATGCAAGGACGGGTAAAACAGAGAATTTCCGGTGAGATAACCCGAGTCGGATACTTAAAAAAAATTGCAAAATAAACGTTTCCGGATTATCTGGGAAGAATCATCCCGGAGACTTTTTATGTTACTGCGAGTGGAAATCGTAAGGGAAAACGATCATTGTCCCTTTAAAAATGAAAAAATTGCGTTTGAATTAGAAAAAGGGCAATGCTTTTGGTTAAAGGGGGTTTCGGGCTCCGGAAAAACCTCTATCGTAAATGATTTGGCCGGTATTACTCCTCTGAAAGGCGGAAAGGTCTCCGTTCATTGGGAGGACCCTTTAAAGCCCGATGAACTGCCCGTCGGTATTTTGTTTCAGCAGGGCGTTTTGATTGACTCCCTGAATCTCAGGGAAAATATTATACTAAGCTTAAAGGCTTCCGGCAAAAACTATGACGAACCCGTTCTTCAAAAAGTTCTTTCGGGAGTTGATTTAAAGAATGGCGATGCTTTGAAAATGCCCAATGAGCTCAGCGGGGGAATGTTACGGCGGGCTGCTTTGGCTTTGATTTTTGCTCAGGAAAAAAAACTGATTATTCTTGATGAACCTTTTGTCGGACTCGACACCAAAAC
>CAYGJM010000040.1:0-5730 GCA_964350295.1 uncultured bacterium
CCGAAAATTTTTTACGTCAATTGGTTTCGAACCGATGAACAAGGAAAGTTTTTATGGCCCGGATTCGGAGAAAATGCGCGCGTTTTGAAATGGATGTTTGACAGTATCCGGGGAGAAGACGTTCGCCAAAAAACCCCGATAGGGTATCTCCCGAAGGAAAACACCCTGGATTTGACCGGGCTTCCGATGGATAAAAAAAACCTGAAAAAACTTTTTGAGATAGAACCGGAAGCCTTTCGCAAGGAATATCAAAAAATAAAAGATTTTTTTAAGCTCATCGGAGAGAAGTTCCCCGATGAATTACGGCAAGAGGCGGAACGGGCGGAAATGAGATTAAATGCTTTTCCTTCCTCTACATTTTCAAGTTAAAATTTATTTTTCATTCGAGATGAGTAAATAGAGATAACGTGAAGTAAATCTTGTTATTTTTTATTTATTCATCGTATACTTCCCCTTTTAAATCCGATCGTATCAGGAGTATCATGAAAAAGGTCGAACACACATTATCCATTATTAAGCCGGACGCCGTAGGCTGTAATGAAATAGGAGCTATTTTATCGAAATTTGAAGAGGCAGGGCTTGAGATCGTAGCGGCCAAAATGCTCCGGTTAACCCGGGAAAGAGCCGAAAAATTTTATGAAGTTCATAAAGGAAGATCCTTTTTTGACGAGCTGGTGACCTTTATGACATCCGGTCCCGTTTTCGTACAGGTTTTGGAAGGCGAGGATGCCATAGCCAAGAATCGAGAAATTATGGGGGCAACCGATCCGGATGAAGCCGATGCCGGGACCATTCGTTCGGAATTCGGAAAATCAAAGGGAGAAAATGCCGTTCACGGTTCGGATTCTCCCGAGACGGCCGCTATCGAAATTCCCTTCTTTTTCGAAGAAAAGGAAATCGTTCATAAAGTTCATTAAAGAACGAAGTTTTTCCCCAGGTAGCTATCTCTTACATTTTCGTTGCGGATGACCTCTTCCACGAGGCCGCCGAATGAAATGTGTCCGTTCTGAACGAGATAGCACCTGTCTACGACGGAAAAGATCTCTCTTGCATTGTGATCGGTGATTAAAATACTGATATTCTTTCGCGCCAATAGGCGTACCATCTCTTTCACGTCGTGAATGGTAATCGGGTCAATATTGGCAAAAGGTTCATCAAGCAACAGCAAAGAGGGTGAAGTTACCAGAGCTCGCGTAATTTCCAGTCTTCTTCTTTCTCCTCCGGATAGAGAAGAAGCTTTTTTATCGGCAATATTTTCCAGATGCAGCTCCTTCAGCAAGCTTTCCAATCGTTGGAAACGTTCTTTTTTGGAGAGGGGAATCGTTTCAAGAATGCACAAAATATTTTTTTCTACCGTTAAGTTTCTGAATACGGAAGGTTCTTGGGCCAGGTAACCCATTCCCATGCGAGCCCGTCGATAAATGGAAGCATGGGTGATTTCCCGGTTTTTAAAATAAATCTTTCCGGAGTCCGGCCGAATGAGTCCGATAGCCATATAAAAGGCCGTTGTTTTTCCGGCCCCGTTCGGTCCCAGGAGTCCGAGAATCTCTCCCGGTCGAATTTCAAACGAAAGTTGATCAACGACTTTTTTTTGACCGTATTTTTTGGTCAATCGGTCTACGCGGAATAAAATGTTATCTTGTTGCATCGGTCGGCTCCTTTCCGGAAAAATGTTCTTTGAATTGTCGGAGCTCTTCCTCTCGGAAGGTAAATCGAACATCGCCTTTCCCTTGTACGATGGCCTTCCCGGTTGCCGGATCTCGGCGAATTTCTACTTCGGGAGCACTGATTCGGTAATTATTAAGCACGTCATGATAGAGAACGTTTTCACCCTTTTTAGCCGTAAAAACAGCTAAAGATCCGGAGTCATCATAGGAAAGCGTGTCGGCAAGAGTATATTGAGCTTCTTGCATCATATTTTGTTCATCGGCTTTTTTTTGAATGCACTTGACATGGCCGTAAATATTCAATTTATTTAATTTCAGCTTGTTATTTTCCAGAATATAATAAATTTTCACATTATCCGCATAGACTTCCTTTTCATCGTCCTTAAATTCGGTCTGTGGTTTATCTCCTTCGGTTCGGTAAGATTCGAGAAGATTATTTTCCAAATCGACGGTCAGAGGCTCCCGAGAGGTAACCGTATGTATTTTTTCTCCTCCTTGATCGCTATAGGAGATGCGGGTAAGACCGGAACACTCTATCGGCATGGAAGCCGGAAGGGGAAGGGCGGTAAAGAGAAGCAAAAATAGGCGTTTCACGGGAGTTTCTCGTCGGCAAAAATAGTGGCCGTCAGGTTATGAGTATGGATGTGAGGTTTATTTTCCGAAAAATGAAATTCAATCGTATCGGCGACTCCTTTTAGGAGAAGTTTTCCTTCAAGAATCCCGCACGGAAATTTCAAATCATGTCCCGGAATCTGAAAGACGTCCAGGTCGACCGATTCGCCGTTAAAATGTTTTTTTAGGTAATCATAATGACCGTTTTTAGCTTGGATATGACAAATTTGTTGTTGGGGAAAATAGGTTTTCCCCTCTACAAAAAGATCCGGTGTTTTTTCGATTCCGTTTTCATCGAGATAATATTTTTTTTGCTGCAGATAACAGGAAACGGCCTGCATGTCTTCGGTAACGGTATCGCCGTTTTTTCCGCGTTGATCCAAATGAAGAGAGGTATTTTCTCCGAAGACGGAGTAATGATAAAGATCATCTTTTCGATGGATCCAAAGATCCTTCAGGACTTCGGTTCGATCCGAAGAGAGATGATGTTTGGTATCGGATCGGGAAAAAAAAGAAAGCAATTCATCATAGTCGGATCGGTCCTGCGGAGTGATGTGAACGAGGCGCAATAGGAAAAAGGCAAAAAGACCGAGAATCCCGGCATAGATGACGAAAACTCTTTTTCTAAACATCGAAGCTTTGCACCGTTTCGTAAAGTTTTTGAATTTCTCGTAAAAAGCGGGGAAGTTCTCGGAACGGAAATACGGTGGCAGCATCGCTGAGAGCTTTTTCGGGGTTGGGATGGGCTTCCATAAAAAGAAGATTGCATCCGGCGGCAACGGCTGCTTTGGCCAAGACGGGAATGAATTCTCTTTGTCCCCCCGAAGTGGTTTTATTGCCTCCGGGAAGTTGTACCGAATGGGAGGCATCGAAGCAAACGGGATAACCCAGTCGTTGCATAATCGGAATGGCGCGCATGTCGCTGACTAAATTGTTATATCCGAAACAAGTACCCCGGTCTACCGAAATGATCCGTTTGTTGCCGCGGCTTTCGATTTTTCGGATGATGTTTTCCATATCCCAAGGTGCTAAAAATTGTCCTTTTTTTACGTTGATAGCCGCTCCGGTGTCGGCACAGGCAACGATTAAATCGGTTTGACGACACAAAAAAGCGGGGATTTGGAGGATATCGCAGACTTCGGCAGCTCGTGCCGCCTGCTCGGGGGCATGAACGTCGGTAAGGACCGGTAAGTCCAGTTCTCGTTTGATGCGAGATAGAATGCGAAGTCCTTCATCGGGACCCGGTCCTCGGAAAGAATCAATGGACGATCGATTGGCTTTATCGAAACTGGCTTTGAAGATGAGATTGATACCCGCTTCCTGAAATATTTTTTTGAGCTCGGCGGCTGCCGAAAAAGCATGCTCTTCGCTTTCCATGACGCAAGGCCCGCAAATGAATGCCAGCTTTTGTCGAGGACCTATTTTAAAGTCTTTTATTTGTATGATTTGCATAGCTTCGACTCCCGTTCGAAAAAGCATTTTAAAGTACTAAATTATAGAACTTGTCAAAATAAAAGCAACTGATATATAATAAGTTGCGTGAAAATTTCGGAGCCGTTTTCGACCCGGTTTTTCACGTAAAAGCGAGCCGAATTATATACCTGTAAAATATGTAGATAGAGAGGCTTATATTGAAATGAAATGTAATTTTCAAATGAGGACGAACTATGAAAGAATTTGTCGAATATATTGTTAAGTGTTTAGTGGATCATCCCGATCAAGTAAAAATTAATGAAATCGGCGGAACTCAGACATTAATTATTGAACTTTCCGTACAGAAATCGGACATCGGAAAAATCATCGGTAAACGAGGAAAAACCATTAACGCAATACGAACTCTATTAATGTCGGTAGCCAGCCGAAACGGCATTCGAGTCAGCCTCGAAATCTTGGAAGAAGAGGGCGAAAAGTCCGGTTCTTAAAAGTTATTTAACCAACGAAGGAAGGAACGGAGAAATTCGGTCCTTTGTGGGATTTAGGGTACCTGCATCGAAAGAAAGAACGGCGACGGGTATCCTTTTTTTTATCCCTTCCATTTCCGTTCGGGGAAGGTCGGCAAAACGGTGCTTGAACCCCATCTTGTAAGCGGCATATTTCGGATCCGGAAAATAAACGTTCATTGAAAGGGACTTCGGATCGATTTTCGTCATAAAAGCATGTAAAAAGCTCCCCAAATGAGCTTCGGCCTGGCTCGTTCGGGGAATCCAAATCCATAAAAAGTCTTTGTGTTTATAGGTGTGGCTTTCCTGTGAAAAGACCTCTTTCGCATTCGGAATCGTACTGATCATCTGGATGTGGAGGTCTATGTTCTCATGATTTTTATGAACGGCTTCCGCTTTTTTCTGCCAACATTGCAAGAGGGATTCATAGTGCTGCGAGAAATAATCGATACTTGAGGAAAATACTTTGGTTTGTCCCACGCGACAACAGCCGTTTTGTTCTTTCGTATCACTAAAAAGATCAAGAATATTTTCTCGTGTGCAGAGATCAATTTGACGATTCAATTGTTTCTCTCGCTCTTTAAAAATCGTATGATACACGGAATACATATCTTCCTGTTGCAGGATGCGACGGCTTGCCTTGTGCAGAAAATCCGGGCATTCTCGTAAATCTTCAATATCGAGAATGCGGACTTCCTTGCCGAGGATCAGACTCTTCAGCCGATTGAGAAGAGATACGATGCAATCGACGTCTCGATGAGAGATTTTAGAGAGTAAGTCCGTATCATCGATAATGGCATGGAGGAAGGAAAGATATTCAAAAAATTCTCTCGAAGGATGGACGTAATATTTTTCCGGTTTTTGCATCGCCGACCATCGTCGGTAGAGAGCGTTTTTCCGTTCGATAAGAGAGAGGGAGAGTTTCGGTTCTCGGGAAAGGGCTTCGAGCTGATCGGAGACGGAGGAAGGGGACATGTTCCCGTGAGAGTAGGCGTCATTGATGCGAAAGGTTTTTTCGGCAATAAGGACATTTGATGACTGAGCATCTCCGACGGAAGCCGTCGGAACCGAAGAGGTATTTAATTTGCTCTTGTGATGATCGACAACGCTGATGATTTCGAGTCGAGAATCGATCTTTACCTCTTCTCGATTGCAAAAATCTCTCAGAGAGACCGTTCCCAGGATCGGTTTTTGAATTTCTTCCGAGCGAAGGATTCCCAAGGGCCACGCTCTGCCGTCGTCATTCGGGAATACCACGGTGAGATAGGGATTTCCGGCCATCGTATCGGCGATTTCTTCCGGAGAGGCAAAGGGGGTTAGGTATTTCGGCGGGGATTCGTAAACGAAGTTTTTGGTTTGTAAGGCGGTAGTCGATTTCTCGGAAAAAAGAACGAATTCCTCGACGGCTTGATCCAATTCTTCGATAACGGCATCAAAAGCACGGAAAAGAATTTCTCGACGGTCGGTAAAACGACCGGAAGAGTCAAAAAGGCGATGTTTTGTGAAAAGAC
>CAYGJM010000040.1:5794-13422 GCA_964350295.1 uncultured bacterium
TTTCACGTTCTTCTTGCAGAAAATCCTTTATCGGACGGGCGTAAAGTTCGGAGAAAATAGAGAAAAAAACGGCTTTTTCGGGCTTTTCTTCGGTAAATAGTCGGACCCATTTCGAATGGAGTTTTTTTTCGAAATTTTTTAAGGCGAGAAGAAGGGTGGACTGAATGCGTTTTACCCCTTCATAATCGCTGTTTCTCCAATCTCCCAGATAGAAACCGTCGGCATCGGTAAAGAGAACGGCATTCGCGGTTTCCTGATGGTCAAAAGGGGAAATCGAGCTTGTCGGATCCTTGGTAAGGATGGAATCCCGTGCTATTAAATCGAGGGCCGTGGCCGATAAGGAGGTTTTATTTTGACTCAGCGAACGTTGAAAACCTTCTCCCAGAACGGATACCAGGAGGGAGATTTCCGTCGAATCGTTTACTCCGCCGGGAGGGAGATTCCAAACGTGAAGGCCTTTCCCGATCACGGCTCCGAAGGCATCGGCCCAGCCGAAGAGAGAGGCCACGGTGGTGTCCAAGTCGGGAGAGCCGTGAGCGGTTACGTAATGGCTCCCCGGGTATCTTTTTCCCATTCCTATGGGAAAGAAAATTTGATATTCGTCTCGAGGTACGTGTTTACCCACGATGCGTGCACGGACTCGGTAGTTCTCTTCCTCGGAAATTCCGGAAAGTCGGTTGAGCCAATACTCGAAGGTGGTGATGTGAAAGTAGTCGATGACTTTTTCTTCATTGATCCGGCGGATGTAATCCGAAACGGCGGGAAGAAGGAAAGCGGGGGGAGGGATTTCGTTGATGCTATCCAATAAGGAGCGGCAAACGAGCTCAAATCGCTCCGATCCGCTTTTTCTTCGAAAGGAGAGGTCTTGAAAAACGGCCATCTTTTCGGGAAGACGCAAGAATTCTTCCGTTCGAATCGGATGGTTTCCTATCAATGAATCGGTATTTTTCATGGTCTTCTTCCTCGGATATCGGACTGAGCAGGATTCGAACCTGCGACCGCCCGCTTAGAAGGCGGGTGCTCTATCCGGCTGAGCTATCAGTCCATAAGAATGGGAAATATTAGGGTTGTTGACGGGTTTTTTTCAAGCACTATTCGGGAAAAATATGGACGAGAAGAAAGAAAATCCGTAAAATCCCCGATTTAAAACGGAGGTTTTTATGGAAGAGTGCATTTCTTTTTTCAAACGCAATAAAATATTACTTCTTTTTTGGTTCGGAGCCTTGATTCTTGCCCATAAGATGCGGTTCGTTTTTTTATTGGGGGGGTATCGAGCACACCTGTCCGGTTTGGCATTCGTGCTTCCGTCCCTCGGCTTTTTTCTTACCGGGCGATCGTCGCTTTTCTGCGGCGGAGGCGTTTGGTTGCTCACCCGTTTCGTAACGTCGCTTTCGATCACCTTCGGGCTGCCTACTTTTTTGGCGACTCTTTCCTGGAATCTTTCCGGTAAAGGACGTTCTTTTCCGAGCTTTCTTCTGCACGTTTTATTGCCTTCGGCCTGTATGTTTCTTTTTTGTCGGACACCTGCGGGAAGGGGGGCTTGGGCTTATTCGCTCTATTGGTGCATCCCCGCTGCCCTCTATGCGGCAGGCTGTAGCGGGATGTGGGCACGAGCCTTGCAAAGTACTTTCATTGCCCATGCGGCGGGGAGTATCCTGTGGCTTTATTTCGTTCCGATGACAAGTGAACAATGGCTTTCTTTAGTTCCCGTCGTTGCTTTCGAGAGAGCGGCTCTGGCTTTATCGGGTATCGGATTCATTCTCGGTCTGCGGAAGATTACGGGAGTATTTTCCGCTTCAAAAGCCGCAAAGAAAAATTTCCTCCATATCTTTGGGAAGAGGAGCGTATAAGGACAGCTCCTTTCCGGAAAAGGGATGAATGAAACGGAGTTTTTCGGCATGAAGAAAATGCCGGTCAGTCTTGTAGTTTCGGTTAACCGATTCGATTCCGTAGAGTTTGTCCCCCAGGATCGGGGTTCCTACCGCTTGTAGGTGGACGCGGATTTGGTGGGTTCTTCCCGTTTTCGGAAAAGCGCGAACTTTGGAAAAGGTTCCGTTAAAGGATAAAAGTTCAATAGCGGTAGAAGCCTCTTTCCCTTCGGGAGAGGCGATCATTTTTTTTCGGTGAAAGGGGCATCTTTTAATGGGAAGACGGATTTCCCCGGGGGGGGCTTTACCGGTTGTAATCGCCAAGTATTCCTTTGTAATGAGCCTTTCGGCAAACATCCGGGAAAGGGCCGTATGGGCCCGATAGGTTTTTGTGGCGATTAAAAGACCGGAGGTTTCCTTATCCAAACGGTGAACGATTCCCGGACGGTCGGGGGATTCATTTTCTATGGGGGTGTAGGCTAAAAGCGCGTTAACAAAGGTTCGGGACCAATTTCCGGGAGCCGGATGAACGACCATACCCGCCGGTTTATTGATCACGAGTAAATGAGCATCCTCATAAATGATATCGAGAGGGATAGTCTCCGGCGTCAGGTCGGGCCCGGGTCTTTGTTTGAAGAAAATATCGATTCGATCTCCGGTAAAAGGTTTATAGCGTTTTTTTAGGGGCTTGCCGTTGATTAAAACATGTTGCTCTTCAATCAATTGTTGGAAGTAATTGCGAGAATAATCGCTATATCTTTTCGCTAAAAGGGCATCGACTCTTTCGCAGTCCGATCCCGTTAAAATAAAACTTTCTTTAAAAGGTTTCATTCGGCATTGAAATTATTAAAAAATGGTACATAATAAATTATATTCTCTTTTTAATACAATTATTAATCCCAGGATGAAGGATCCGGGTCTTTAATTTGCATTTCGGAAATGGCCCCTTCCATAAAATTTTGTTCGAAACCCCTTTCAATCGAGGCCTTCGAAGGACCTTTTTTCTCGGGATTTACGGGTGTAACCGGTGTCGGAGAGGGAGGATTCGTTCCGCCGGTTGCCGGCTGTCCGACTCCGCTCGGAGGGCCGAAATTTTCGGCGGCATACCCGTTCGGGTCTTGTCCGGGGGGGGCTCCGAAATTATTCCGGTTGGCTTGTTGAATCATTTCATAGGGAGAAGGAAGATTATTATCGGACGGGAAAGGGATACCCGTACTCATCGAAGAGGGGGATTCGGGCGTTTGGGAGAAGAGCTCGGGGTCTCCGCCGTAGGGTTCTCCGTAACGGACGGATGAGGGATTAATCGGACCGGTCATAGGCCTCCTTGGCGACTTAATACCTTTTTCATAAGGAAAAAAGAGAAAAAAAGGCAAGGGGGAGAGTGAAAAAAACTATTTTTTCGAAAGAAGCGTTACTTTTTTGACCTCTTTGGCAAAGATTTTTTTTCCTCCGGCCGAAGGATTTTTCGTCGGGACTTCGGAAAGCGCATAACGAACGTTTTTGCTTTTGGCTTTGGGGGAAAATTCAATGTGAATAATCGGGTCGGCAACCGAAGTCAGAATTTCCGCTTTCATCCCCGTTTTAAAAAAAGAGTAGGTTTTATTCAAAATAAATTTGGTTACGACGAATCTTTTGGCATAGAGACATTTTGTTTTCGGATCTTTATAGACTGCGGAGAAAAGGGTGGTTTTATCGGCAATACCCGCAAACAAAAGGCCTTTATGTTCTTTGATTACGTATTCTTTTTCCGGAGGGGGGATCACTTGATAGGTTCCGTCTTCGAAAAAAAGAAGAATTTTATCGGTACTCATGCAAATAAGATGTTCGGTTGCCTGGACTTTTGTTCCGATGTATCCCGTTTTATAATCCAGGCCGATTTTAATTTCTCTCTCACTTATTTTTTTTCGATTCAGTTCCTCGATTTCTTCAATTTTTGTTTTTCTGGGAAAAAGAGGACCGTATTTTTTGAGGAGATTTTTCAAATATCCGGAAGTGTAACGGGTCAAATTTTTGAGATTTTTTTCTATTTCTTCCAAGTTTTTTCGAAGCAGTACGATTTCGTCTCGGTGTTTTTGAATGTCAAAAAGAGAGATGCGTCGGATGGGGATCCGAAGAAGCTTTTCCCGATCTTCGTAAACGGGTTTCCGTTCGAGCTTTTTCAGAAAAGGTATTAGGGAGGTTTCTATCGTTTCATGAATTTTTTCATAGGTTTTGATCTCTTCGATTTTTTTGTATAACCGATTTTCGATAAAAATCTGTTCGAGCGTTTTTTCAAAGATCTTGGCCAGGATGTCATCTCGAGCAATTTCCAGTTCTTTTCCTAAAAATCCCTTGAGTGTTTCGGTATGTATTTTCAAAATTTCATGGACGTCGGTTTCCAGGGGGAGGTGATTGCGGATAACGATAACTTGTCCGGAAAGGGAGACTTCGCAATCGGTAAAGGCATAGAGAGCGTCAATGATGTCGGCCGCATAATGTCCGCGAAGTAATTTGATTTCGATCTCTACTTTTCCGGCCGTATAATCTTGAATGGATTCGATTTTAATCAGTCCTTTTTTAGCCGCTTCATCGATGGATCGAATCAGGGATTCGGTTGTCGTCCCGTAGCAAATTTCACGAATGACGATGGTTTTGGGGTCGACGATTTCTACGACGGCACGTAATTTAATCTTGCCGTTTCCTTCCCGGTATTGTGAGATGTCCATGAGTCCGCCCGTCGGGAAGTCGGGATAAATGCAAAACGGTTTTTTTTCCAAGATTTGGATCTGTGCTTGCAGTACTTCGGTAAAGTTATGAGGGAAAATTTTCGTGGACATGCCTACGGCTATTCCCTCGGCTCCCTGCAAGAGTAAAAGGGGGATTTTTGCCGGCAGGCAAACGGGTTCGAGGTTTCGTCCGTCATAAGAGGGTTGATAGGAGGTAATGGTCTTGTTAAAGAGGGTTTCTTTTGCTAATTCGGAGAGGCGGGTTTCAATATATCGGGAGGCGGCGGCGGGATCGCCCGTATAGAGATTCCCGAAATTTCCTTGGGTATCCAGTAAGTAACCCCTATTCGCCAAATGAACGAGGGCTTCCGTAATGGGGCCGTCGCCGTGCGGGTGATAGGCCATCGTTTGGCCGGCCACGTTGGCCACTTTGTGCAGCTTTCCGTCATCCATACCGAATAAAGTGTGGAGAATACGTCTTTGCACCGGTTTTAATCCGTCGATAATATGGGGAATGGCCCGATCCAAAATTACGTAAGAAGCATACAAAAGGTAGTTCTTCCGCATGATGTGCTTCAAGTCATCCATACATTTAGCTCTCCGCAATGAGGTTATTCATGATAAACTGTTTTCGTTCCGGGGTATTTTTCCCCATATAAAAATCCAGAGCGACTTTAATATCGGAAAAGTTGTCGACCGTCACGGATTGCAGACGAATGTCCTTGCCGATGAACTGTCTAAATTCATTCGGAGAAATTTCTCCGAGACCCTTAAACCTCGTGATTTCCGTATTTTTTCCTCCCAAAGCCCCTAAGGCATTTTCTTTTTCTTGTTCGCTGTAACAATAAATCGTTTTTTCTTTCGATCGTACTTTGAACAGGGGAGTTTCCAGGATATAAAGGTGCCCCTGAATGGCTAAACTTTCAAAATAGGTCATAAAAAAAGTAATCAGCAGATTGCGAATATGCATTCCGTCCACGTCGGCATCCGTGGCCAGAACGATTTTATTATAGCGTAAATTCTGAGTGTCCTCTTCGACATCCAGTGCGCTCATGAGGTTATACATCTCTTCATTTTTATAGAGCTGATCTCTCTTTAATCCGTGTACGTTCAACGGTTTGCCCCGAAGGGAAAAAACGGCCTGGGTTAAAGGGTCTCTCGAAGCCACGATCGAAGCGGAAGCCGAATCGCCTTCGGTTAAAAAAATCATGGATCGAGTCCCTTCTTCCGAACGATCGGTATAGTGATACTTGCAATCGCGGAGCTTGGGTATTTTAAAAGAGATTTTTCTTTGTTTCTCCTTGGCTTCCTTTTTGACCGAGGCTAATTCCTTACGCAATTTTTCATTGAAGGAAATCCGGTCGATGATCTTTTGAGCCGATTCCGGATTTTTATAGAGAAGATCCACGAGAGCTTCTTTTACTTCCTGTACGAGAGGAGATCGGATTTCCGTATTGGCCAATTTATTTTTGGTTTGGGATTCAAAAACGGGATGGGCGATACGAACGAGAACGGCAGCAAGAATGCCTTCTCGCAAATCGGGGCTTTGAAAGTTTCTTTTGGCATATTCGTTTACCCCTTTCAGGAGACCTTCTTTGAAGGCCGAAAGATGAGAACCTCCGTCGGTCGTATATTGCCCGTTCACGAAGGAAAAATAACTTTCTCCGTAACTATCGGTATGCAGAAGAGCGAATTCCAATTTTTTGGATCGGTAATGAAGAGGGGGATAGAGCCGGTCATCTTGCACTTCCTGATTCAGGAGATCCAGAAGGCCGTTTTCCGAACGAATTTCCAAATCGTTGTAGCGAATCAGAAGGTTTTGATTGAGGTAGGCATAATTCCGGAGCCTTTTTATGATCAGTTCTTCCTGAAATTTATATTTTTTAAAAATTTCGGGATCCGGGATGAATTCGATATAGGTCCCGTCGGCTTCTCTGGTTTTTCCTCGAGAAGTTTTTAGGAGCTTTCCCTGAGAAAAGGCCGCTTCGACAAAGGCTTTTTCTCGAATGCTTTTTACGTAAAAGTGCTCGGAAAGAGCATTGACCGCCTTTGTTCCCACCCCGTTCAGGCCAACGGAAAACTGAAATACTTCGTCTCCGTATTTGGCCCCGGTATTGATTCGGCTCACGCAGTCGATGACTTTTCCGAGAGGAATGCCCCGGCCGTAATCGCGTACGGATATTTTCTGCCGTTCCGGCTCCAAGGTGACGATGACCGTATCTCCGTTCCCCATAATGAATTCGTCGATGCTGTTATCGATGACTTCTTTCAGAAGGATATAAATACCGTCTTCCCCGTGAGATCCGTCTCCGAGTCTGCCGATATACATTCCCGTTCGCATCCGGATGTGGGAGAGGGCATCCAACGTTTTGATAGTGGACTCATCATATTTTTTGATCATGGCTTGCTCGGAAATCTTAAATCGGACATTCTGTTTTTCTCCTCATTGTGTAGGAAGAAATCTTTTTTTTTCAATACCCGGGTATCTCTATGAATGATTACGCTGCTTTTTTAAAAGGAAAAACCATTTTGATTACCGGGGGCGCCGGAAGTTTCGGTCGGGCTTTTATCAAACACGTGCTTTCGTTTGCAAAACCCGAAAAACTGATCGTTTTCAGCAGAGACGAATGGAAGCATAGTCGGATGAGAGAAGAAGATCCGGTTTTTAATCATCCCTGCATCCGTTACTTTTTAGGTGACGTTCGAGATAAAGACCGTCTTTTGCATGCCTTTCGAGAAGTGGACTATATCATTCATGCCGCCGCTTTGAAACAGGTCCCCGCTGCCGAATATAATCCTTCCGAATTCGTAAAAACGAATATTTCGGGAACGATTCATGTCATGGAAACGGCTATTATTTCCGGTGTGAAAAAGGTTATTTTCCTTTCTACGGATAAGGCGGTAGCTCCCGTTAATCTGTACGGTGCCACGAAGTTATGTGCCGAAAAAATTATCCTCTCCGCAAAATCGTATGTCGGCAATCGTAAGGAACCGCTATTTTCCGTCATTCGTTACGGAAAGGTGTTGGGTTGGAACGGAACGCTGATTGCCAAAT
>CAYGJM010000041.1:0-6159 GCA_964350295.1 uncultured bacterium
TTCCCCGTAACAGAGGAGATGGTTTCGATGCGGAGATTGTTTTTTTGTGTCCTTACGTTGGGGTTTTTGCAGCCCTTTTCGGCGGATGCGGAAGGACGTGTTGAGGAAGGAAAAGCGATATCGGCGGATTTCTCTCCGGGAATGCGGGCCATGGAGGAAGAAAAGTGGTTATCGGCTCTTCGTTATTGGGAAAGCATCGATGCAAATCTTCCGGAAGAGGATAAGGATCGGGATATTTCTTATTACCGGGCTCTTTGTCATTATCACCTTATGAACTATGCCGAAGCCGATAAGCTCTTCGGTAGCTATATGCAACAGAGGACGAATCCGGAATTTTTCGAGGAGGCTCTGAGTTATAAGTTGGCTATAGCCGATAAGTTTCGAGAAGGTGCCAAAAAGCCTCTTTTTAATTCGCCGAAGTGGCCGAAATGGGTATCGGCAAAAGAAGATGCTTTTGAGATTTATGATGAGATTATCGAATCGGTACCTAATCATGACGCGGCGGCAAAGGCTTTGTATGCAAAAGCCGATATGCTGAAATCGATGAAGGACTATAAGGAGTCCATCGATTGTTTACAGACTTTGTTGAAAAGGTTTCCGAAACATTATTTAGCTCGGGACTCTTATTTCTTGATCGGAAAAATTTATTATGAGCAGAGCTTTTCGGAGTTTCGAAATTCCGATTTACTGGAATTGGCCGATTTAAATCTGAAGAAGTATATTCGACAGTTTCCCGGAAGTGCTTCTTTGGAGGAAACCAAGCGGATGTTTTCTCAAATGCAGGAATTGCATGCCAAGGGTCTTTATGACACCGGTCTGTTCTATGAAAAAATAAAAAAACCGAAAGCTTCGGTTATTTATTATGTGGCAGCTATCGAAAAATTTCCGAATACCCATTCTGCCGAGCGCTCCAAGGAAAGATTATTGAAATTAGAAGAAGCTCTGAAAGATTTGCAGGTTTCCGAGGGGTTATTGCAGTGAAGTTTTTTTTTTATTCTTCTGTTTTTTTCTTTCGGGATGCGGTTATTGCATAAAAGACGATACGCCGACCTCTCGTTATCGATCGATTTCCGTTCCTTATATTCAGGGGGATGCCGAAGGGTTATTCACGCAGGCTTTGATTAAAAAACTTACGGAGTCTTCTCCTTGGGTTTACCTTTCTCACGGCGGAGAACTGCGTTTAGTCGTTACTCTGAAGGGGAAAAAATCGGAATATACCGGATATACCCGATTTAAAAATAGTCAGGGAATTTTGCAACCCTGGACCGTACCGAACGAAAGTCGATTAAGCGGATTGGTAGAGGTTTCTTTAATTGAGGAAGCCGGTCAAAATGTCTTGCTCGGACCCGTGTTGCTTTCGGCAAGTATTTCTTATGATTATGATCCCGAGTACAATGCCGATAACCTCGTCGGTTTTTCTTTGGGTCAATATAATTTTATTGAAAATGCCGGAAGTATTGCCGAAGCACCTCTTTATGAAAGATTATCCGGGACTATCGTGAATTATATCACCGATAGTTGGTGAAAAAAAAACGGTTTTTTTGTAAAATGACCCCGGTTTAACTTTTTACGGATTATTTTATGTCTACGCCGCCACCTTCTCCTAGTAGCCTTTCCTCGGAGGTGCCTTTTTTTTGGACTCCTCCTCCAGAGAGGGAGAGCTCCGGAACGTTGCCTCGGCAAAGCAATCCCTCTTCCGGAGACGATAGAACGTCAGTTCCGGGGCATATTTTTCCGATTCCATCCTTTTTCCTTCCCGAAAGATTGCATAACCTCCTTTCGAGCTTTTACTCTAAGGGAAACACGAAATCTCCGGAAAGACGTCCTCCTTCCGATTCTTCGGAGCTAGCCTTCGGAAGAGGGAGTCGACGTCCTCCTTCCGACTCTTCGGAGCTAGCCTTTGAAGAAGAGAAACGGTGTCCACCTTCCGACTCTTCGGAATTGGCTTTTAAGCCCGAGGAGCGGTCCGTCTCTGCATTCGGAACCTTTCAACGACGTTCTTCCTGCGGAGGGGTTCCGAACGGTTTTGTTCCTCTTTCTTTCCCGGAAGGGGATGAAGATAAACGGAACTCTACATCTTCTTAAAAATTAATCTCTTGTGTTGAATTTTAGCGCTTAATAAGTCCGAGTGCTTGTTTTTTATTCATTATCCATTAAAATGAAGAATAAAAGACGGTAATCAAGGAGATTATTTATGAGTATAGACAAATATTTAGGGAATGATTGGGTTGATTTCTTCAATATGCCGAGGGACTTTTCCTGGCATCTATCCAATACGGCCAACGTGGATATGTATGAAAAAGAGGGGCATTTATACCTCAATGTCCCCGTTCCCGGCATGAGCAACGAAGAAATTAAGGTTCGCCTCGAAGAACGGGAAGGAAAGCGATACGTTCATATCGTAGCCAAAAAAGAAGAAGAAAAAAAGAGCGGAAAAAAAGAAGGAGAGGTCTGGTATCACAAGGCTTCTTATGACCGGGAATATCGGATTGCCTTGCCGAAAAACGTCGACTTGCAAAAGCCGCAGGAGGCTTCTTGTAAAAACGGCTCCTTGCAGGTTGTTTTTGGGATAAAAGGACCCGAAATGCAAAAATCGGAAGGTCACTTTATTCCGGTAAAAGGGTCTGATTCTCGGGATTAATCTTGTTTAATAAAGTACCTTGTCCTTCGGCAGGGTACTTTATTTCAGCTTGTTCAAAGCTTTATCGTTGTCTTGTATGTCCTGAAGAAGTTTTTGCAAAATTTTAAGGACTAATCTCGGAGTATTATAAGGGCCCCCGATCGAAAGTACGACCTCCAACCGAAGCTCCTTCTCCTGTTGTTGCCCGATTAAGGCAAAAGTGACGGGGACATTTTCCAAAAGATCCGGAACGATCCAGATGGCAAAATCATTATTGTAAAGCGTGATTTTATCCGGAGATTCTATAATGTTAAACATTTGCGTTAATTCCTGCTCCGCATCTTCCATTTCCAGTTCGCTGCAGTGCAAAAGATTTAAGGACTGTAGTATAGGAAGGTCTATTTTAACTACGCCGTCAGGAGCCCATTTCGACAGGTCTTCGGTATATTTTTTATAAAATTCTTCTAACTGCGTCGGATTAATCATATTATGACCTCTTATTAGGAATAGGCGTGAAACACTTTAGCCTCTCACATCCACCCTTTATTGCACTTTTTTTTTTCTGTCCAGGTGAAATTCGACTGGACCGTAAAAAAAACTTATGTTATTGATAGCGAACAAGTTTAATGAGATTCTTATGAAGAAAAAAGGAAGGGTTTCGTATAAATTATTGATAGTGAGACGAATGTATGCGTCTTTTTTGGGGGGGCTCTTTCTGGCCTCTTCCCTTTCGGCACGAACCATGGATCAAGAGATTCATTCCCGGTCGGCCATTCTCATGGAGTATGAGACGAGGAGAGTATTATATGAAAAAAATGCTCATGAGAAATTATCTCCGGCGAGTACTACCAAGGTGCCTGCGGCTCTTTATGCCTTAAAAAAAAAACGAAATTTTTTAATGAATTATGTCGAGGCCGATCGGGATTGTATCGGTACGATCACGGTTGCTCATAGCGTGAAGACAAACTATAACTATCCTCCCCACTGGTTGATCACCGGGGGAACGCATATGGACATAGGGGTCGGCGAGAAGGTTCGTTTGGAAGATTTACTGTACGATATGATGCTCGTCTCGGCTAATGACTCGGCTAATATGGTCGCAAAATATGTCAGCGGATCGGTAAAAAAATTTACGGAAGAAATGAATCTTTATTTAAAAGGGATCGGATGTAGGAACACTCATTTTTCTAATCCTCACGGTCATTATTTCCCCGGACACGTGACTACGGCTTATGATATGGCTCTTATTGCCTGCGAAGCTCTAAACGATCCTCTTTTGCTGCGTATGATGGGAACCCTTCGATATAAACGGTCGGCTACCGATCGACAACCCGAAAAGTGGATTACGAATTATAATCACTTAATAAAACCGAAAAGCGTTTATTATTACCCCTATGCCATCGGAGGAAAAACGGGATATCATTCAAAAGCCGGTTCTTGCCTCGTAGCCATGGCGCGCAAAGAAGGAAAGGTATTGGTTGTCGTTCTTTTGGGTTGTCCGCAAAGACAACGGCGTTATGAAGATGCGGTTAAGCTTTTTGAAAAAGGTTTTCTTCGATTAAAAGAATCAAAAAATGGTGTTATTTAGTCTTTTCATCAGCTTGTTCTCTTTTCTCGGAGCTTCTTCTTTGCAGGTGGAAGTACGGGCCGGTTCCGCTATCGTCATTAATCCGGAAACAAAGGCCGTTCTTTATGAAAAAAATGCTCATGAACTTCTGAGACCGGCGAGTACGACGAAGGTGGCTACGGCTTTATATGCGCTTAAGGAGGTCGGAGACGATCTTCAGGTTTTGATCGAAGCCGATCAAGATTGTATCGGTTCCATTACTCCGCAAATGCAGAGTTCGATGAATTATCGCTATCCTCCTCATTGGTTGGTTTTAGGGGGGACTCACATGTCGATCCAAAAAAAGGATAAGCTCCCTTTGGAAGATCTTTTATACGGCATGTTATTGGCTTCGGCTAATGATGCGGCAAATATGATCGCAAAATATATCGGGGGAAGTATCCCTGAATTTATGCAGGAACTCAATGAATACTTAGAGGAAATCGGTTGTACGAATACGAGATTTAAAAATCCTCACGGCATGGCTTATCCGGGACATTTGACGACTGCCCATGATTTGGCAATCATGGCTTCCGAAGCTTTTCGTCACCCGATTTTTCGTAAAATCGTCTCTTCTTATAAGTATTCCCGTCCCGAAGTTTCGGACGGGAAAGGGTCGATCTATAATTTGAATCGTCTTCTGGATAAAAATGGACCCTATTATTATCCCTATGCGGTCGGCATAAAAACGGGATTTTATAGTGATCAAGAGAGTACTTTGATAGCGGCAGCTACCTATGAAGGAAGAACTTTGATCGCCGTATTATTGGATGCCGAATCCGATCAAAGATATGAAGATGCCATACGCTTGTTTGAGGCTGCTTTTCGCGAACAAAAAGTTCGAGAGGTCTATCTGCCGAAAGGAAAGCAGAGATTCAAAAAACAGTCGGAAGGGAGTAAAAAAAAGATCGAAACCTATTTGAAAAAGGATCTTGTTTTATCTTTTTATGAAGCTGAAAGGCCTTATGTTCACGGTCGCATCCATTGGCATAAGTCTTCTTTGCCCGTTCAAAAAAATGAGGAAGTGGCTCGTATTTCTTTATACGATTCACGAGATAGGCTTTTAGCAGAAGAGCCTCTGTATGCCTGCAGGAACATTTCCGAAAAGAAGAAGGGAAAGAAAGTGGCGGGATGGTTGTTTTTGCCTTTGATTTTTGTTATCTTATTTTTGATGAAAGAATCTAAACTGAATGATTGATTACTTGAGTTCAAAGGGTTGTAGGTTTTTAGGAATCGAGGAGTTGACGACCGCATCGGTCACGCCGTATTTTTCTCGGAGTTGCGAGACATAAGCCGTCAATTCTTTATCCGCTAACTTCTGAATCAGATCATTTTTCAGTTGTTCTTCGACTTCTTCGAAGGAGACGGCTCTTCCCGGCGTGTGATTGCGAAGAAAAAAGATCCGGTAAATCGATCGGTTTTCCGATTTACTGAATTCCTTCACGGGCGTGCTGATCGATCCGGATGAAAGGCCGGCCAGAATATTTTTATGAGGAGACGAAATTTCTCGATCGGTAAGGTGAAACTCTTCCGAGAAGGTGACTTCCGGCTCTTTCTGGTCAGGAGCTTTTTGTTTCAGAAAAGAACGGATATTCGAGAAGTTTTTTTTGTCTTTCGACGGATAAGCGGAAATGAGCTCAAAAAACATCCGAGCGGTTTCCGAGGCATTGGGCCCTCGAAAGGTGATAAGATGATAATTCCAAGTATCGGGACGCTTGTTTTTTTGGGCATACTCCCGATAGGTTTCCAATAATTTTTTCGGAGGTACCGAAGCAACTCCTTTTAAGTAAAAGATGGAGCCGATCATTCTTTGGACCGATAAATCTTTTTCCGTTAGTTCCCAAACTTCTTCGAAAGACAAGCCGATCTTATCGATGTTTTTGATGACGTCCGGGCCGTATCGTTGTTCGATGGCTTCGCGAATATCGCCGTG
>CAYGJM010000041.1:6169-13203 GCA_964350295.1 uncultured bacterium
TACCGGAATTTTTCGTTCTTTGGCTTCGGAATAAATCAGTTCTTGATTGATCATGTCTTCAAAGACGAATCTCCAACGGGCTCGGTAAAATTGGTAGCGGGCAATTTCGGAGTCCATGAGATGGGGATATTCTTTATAAAAGGAGGCATCCATCGTTTTGACGACATCCATGACGGAAATGGGACGATTGTTGACCGATAGCAAAACGCGATTTTCAAAAAAAAGGCGCTCGGGAGGTTTGGTAAAGCCGCTCGGCGAAGGTAACGGCGATCCCGAGGAAAAGAGTAGAGATGATAGCAAAGAGCCGATAACGACATAACGAAAAAGAAACATTTTCATTCCATTTTTTTATAAAGCGGATAGCGGAGAGGGTAACAAACCGTTTAATTATACGAAAGAAAGAAGTCTCATCGAGTGAGGGAAGCCGCAAAAAATCCGTCGGCTTCTTCAAAGAAGCTCAGGGAAGAAAAGGGGGAAGCTACCGGAGATACGTTATATTTTCGGATAAACTTTTCTATCTGCATTTCATTTTCTTCCCGAAGAAGACTACAGGTGGCATATACCAATACTCCTCCCGGAGCAAGGTAGGCAAGGGCTTCTTCGAAGATTTGTTCCTGTACAAGGAGGAGTTCTTCCAGCATTTTTTCGTCGTATTTCCATTTCAGGTCCGGATTTCTTCGATAGGTTCCGGTTCCCGTGCAGGGTACGTCAACGAAGACACGATCCATTTTTCCTCGTAACCGCTTCTTTTTTTCCTTTTCTTTCGGTCCGAGAAACTGAATGTTTTGCAAGCCGGCTCTTTTTAATCTCTTTCTGGCCTGTAGAAGGATATTCGGACGGATATCATGGAGATAAACGACTCCGGTATTTTTCATGTCCGGAGCAAAGGCTAATGTTTTCCCGCCGGAGCCGGAGCAGTAATCCAAAATTTTTTCCCCCGGCTTGGCTCCCAGGGAAAGGGCGGCTAATTGGCTGGCTTCATCCTGCATTTCAAAAAGACCGTTTTTAAAGGCTTCCGTTTGAAAAACGGGGCTTCTGCGGCATTTTTCCGGAAGATATTCCCGCATGTTTCGGAGTAATTCGTCACGGGAAGTTTTCAGCGTATTGGCGCGAACGGTAACCGAAGCCTGTTTTTGACTGAGCATGGCCAAAGAAAAAGCTTTTTCCGGCCCGTATCCTTTTTCCAGGCGAAGGAACAGATCCTTCGGAAAGCTGCAGCGGACGTGGAGGGGGATGGAGGGGTTGGAAGGGCCTTTTAAAAAGGATTCGGATTCCAGGAGTTCGAGCCGTTTCAACCAGGACTTCGGAGAGGAACAAAAATAATCTAAAAGGCCTTTTTGTTTAATCAGTCGAAAGACCGTTTCCGCAATGATTTTTCGATCTTTGGAGCCGATGGCTTTGTGTTGACGAAAATAATAACTCAAGATTAAATCTATCGGACCTTGCGTTTGATCCATTCGATCGAAAATAGCGAGCAAATGATGTTTTCTGAACGGAGACATTAGTTAAATAAAACATGATAAAAAATAATTACGCATACTATAAAGCAAAGGAATTATTTATTCCAGTTTTATGTTTTATTCTTTCCTGGTGGATCGTAGCTTTCGGTCAACCGGCCCGTTCATCCCCGGCGGGCATCTGTGCGGGAGCTTTCGGTTATGCTCTTTTTTTGATCGGATTCGATTTTTTTAAAGGAAAAAAAGCGAGATTTTTAGTCTCTTTTTCGTGGTTTTTTTCCGTCATGCTCATTCAACTTTCCTGGATGAGTTCCACCGAATATCAGGGGAATTATATTTATGCGGTCTATTTTTTTATGTCCGCAGGGGTTGCTCTTCAATTTTCTTTTTTACTCTCTTTTTTGCGCTTCGGAGAGATACCGGATATAAAAAAAATTCTTTTTCTTTGCGCTTCTTGGACCTTGTTGGAATGGTCTCGACTTTTTTTTATCAGCGGTTTCCCTTTCGTTCCCGCGGGATTGGCCTTGTCGTCTACCGATTACGGTCGTCTATGGGCCTCCTTAGGCGGTATTTATTTATTGAGCTTTTGGGTTTTATTTACCAATTTGGTCGTTTACCGTCTATTTCGTCGGTTTTCATTCGGTCAACTGACTTTGGCTTTTTCGGTGATTTTTCTTCCCTATGGCTACGGAGCTTGGCAAACGGCTTATCATCGGAAGAAAATGGAAGACCCTTCCATAGATCGATTGCATGTTTTATTGGTACAGACTTCATTAACGCCCGGAGAAAAAACCGGTTTTTCCGGATATGAGAAAATGATCCCCCCTTTGGAGCAGTGGGCCTATATTTTTAGTTACCTTGCCCCTTATCGCGAGCAAAAAACGGATCTCATCGTATTGCCGGAAAGGACCGTTCCCTTTTCCGATTCTTCAAAAATATATCCTTCGGAAGACATTTCTTTCCTGGCGGAATATTTTTTTCGAGAAAAGGGAAAAACGGTTCTATCTTCGATGAGCGATGAAGGTCCTTTTACGGACAATGCTTATTTGACTCGGATGTTGGCAAAAATATTCGACTGTCGGGTCATTATAGGATTGGAAAACGTCGTAAAAGATACGAAGGAGGAATTTGAGGCTTATGCTTCCGCCTTCTGTTTTTATCCCGACGGTACTTTCGAAAAGTATGATAAGAGAGTGCTACTGCCGATCGTTGAATATATTCCTTTTGAATGGTGTCGTAAAATTGCCGGAAGATACAATATCTTCGGCTGGTATCGCAAAGGGGAGCGGGAAAAAACCTTTTCCGGAACGCCGCCCGTCAGTCCATCCGTATGCGTTGAGGAGCTGTATACGGAACTCATACGGAAAAATCGTCTGGCCGGAGGGAGAGTATTTGCGAACCTTACGAATGACGTTTGGTATCCGCATTCAAAACTTCCGCAACAGCATTTTACGCACGGTCTTTTGCGGGCTGCCGAAAACGGAGTTCCCGTCGTCAGATCGTGTAATACCGGAATAACCGCAGCTATCGATGCTCTCGGTAGGGAAATTGCCGTCTTTCGGAGGGATTACATTGATAGCGAGGCGCAAAGAGGTTGCCTTTCGGTACAAGTACCTCTCTACGATTATAAGACGCCCTACCTCTTTTGCGGTGATAAGCCGCTTCTTTTGCTCTGTATGGGATATGTCGTTACTTTTTTTATTCGAACCCGTTTTAGCTCCGAAGCGGCGGCGGGGTTTTGATTTTCGATTGGAAGAAAAATAATTGCCGGGTATAATCCCGCCGTTTCGGAATTTTTCGGATGGGGTATGACGAAGACTGCAGAGGCCGTTATTTCAGGTGCGGCAATGGAGACCCGGAGACAGAAAACGTTGCGAAGAGCGGTGTCTTATTCCGGAATAGGAATACATACGGGGAAAGAGGTTACGATTCGTTTTTGCCCGTCCGATAAGGGAACGGGGATTATTTTTCGAAGAACGGATCTTCCTTCCGAACCGTTGATTCCGGCAACGGTTGAATACGTGAGGGATACCGAACGTTGTACGACTCTCGGAATCGGATCGGCAGAAATACATACCGTTGAGCATGTGCTGGCCGCTTTAGCTTCTTACGAAGTGGACAATCTGATTATCGAGCTGGACGGTCCGGAGCCGCCGGTCGGAGACGGAAGCTCGTCGCCTTTCGTGAAAATGATCGAGCAGGGGGGTGTTGAAGAGCAGGAGGCTCAAAGACCCGTTTTGGGATTGAAGGAGCCCATATTTTTATCGAAGGGGCCCGTTCATATTATCGGGCTGCCGGCCGATGAGTATAGAATTAGTTATACGCTGCACTATCCGGCCGTTTCAACAATCGGTTCGCAATTTTATTCCTTGGTGATAGACCGAGATCGGTTCAAACGAGAGCTTTCCGAGTGTCGAACTTTTGCTCTTTACGGAGAGTTGAAGATGTTAATGGATGCCGGACTGATTAAGGGAGGAAGCTTGGATAATGCCGTCGTCATCCATGAAGAGGCCATTTTTTCCAAGGAAGGATTAAAATTCCCGAATGAAATGGTGCGTCATAAAATTTTGGACGTTGTCGGAGATCTGGCTCTGGTGGGCTTTTCCTTCCGGGCTCATATAGTGGCTATTTGTTCGGGCCATACGTTAAACGTTGCCTTTGCTAAAAAATTATTAAACCATGTCACGATGGAGAAAAAGTAAAATGGAAGAGTCCGTATATTACCCGTCTTCGAAGACTTTAATACCGTTAAAGGAAATATTGGATATTTTACCGCACAGATATCCTTTTTTATTGGTCGATAAGGTGATCTCCATAGATATGGAGAACAATACGATCGTTGCACAAAAAAATGTTACTTTTAACGAGGAATTTTTTCAGGGGCATTTCCCGGATGCTCCCATTATGCCCGGAGTATTGCTTTTGGAGGCCTTGGCACAGACGGGAGGCATATTGGTTCATCAGAAAGGATTTACGAATAAAAGTGCCGTTATTTTAAATATTAATCATGCAAAATTCAGAAGCCCCGTAAAACCGGGAGATATTTTGTATCTGCATGCAAAAGGTTTGTATGTTTCCGGAAAAGGGGGAAGAATTTCCGGAAAGGCCATGGTCGGGGATAAAATCGCCGTTGAAGCGGAGATAGCTTTTGCTTTGAGAGATAAAAACCAAATTTAATTTAACCAAAAAGAGGAGCAACGCGTTTATTGCCTTCGGGCAAAGGATGCGTGTTGTTGAAAAAATGAGAGATATACATCCGACAGCCATTGTTGATCCGAACGCTCAAATCGGAGATAACGTTTGCATTGAGCCTTATGCAATTATTAAAAAAGATGTTATCCTTCATGATAACGTAACGATTAAATCTCATGCTTATATCGACGGTCATACGACCATCGGCGAAGGAACGACGATTTGGCCTTCCGCCAGCATAGGAACCCGGACGCAAGACCTTAAATTTTACGGAGAGACCACTTACGTAAAGATCGGGAAAAATTGTCATATTCGAGAATTCGTGACCATTAACTCTTCGACGAAAGAGGGGTCGGTTGTTTCCGTGGGAGATCATTGGCTGATTATGCCTTATTGTCATATTGCCCACAACAGCACGATCGGCAACCACGTCGTCATGAGTAATTCGGCGACGCTGGCCGGTCACGTAACGATAGGAAATCATGCCATTATCGGAGGCTTTGCTCCTATTCATCAAAACGTAAGGATCGGTGATTATGCCATGGTCGGAGGAATGAGTCGAGTCGGTCATGATATTCCTCCTTTTACCATAGGAGGAGGAATTCCTTTCAAGGTAGGAGGGATTAACATCGTCGGTCTAAAAAGACACCATTTCCCCTTGGAAGTAAGAAACGCCCTTTGTCGTCTTTTCAAAATATTTTATCGGTCGAATTTGAAGTTTCAAGAGGCGCTTGAGCAGGCCGCCAAAGTAGGCGAGGAGTATCCGGAAGTGAAAAATTGGATGGATTTTTGTCTCGCACCTTCTTTAAGGGGCGTGATGGGTTTTCAGGCTTTAACATAGGAATAAAAGATTGAGAATCGTATATTTCGGCACGCCGGATTTTTCGGCAGCCGTTCTTGAATACTTGTTGATTAAGGGTGTTTCCGTCGTGGCCGTCGTTACGCAACCCGATAAGCTGAGCGGAAGAACTTTGCAAAAAAAATCCTCTCCGGTGAAAGAACTGATCGGAAGAGCGGCATCGGATATTCCCGTTTTTCAGCCGAATAAGATTTCCGATCGAGAATTTATCGATGAGATACGCTCTTTTGATGCCGATCTTTTTTTAGTGGTTGCCTTCGGACAGATTTTTCCGAAAATATTGCTGGACATGCCTCCTCTGGGATGCGTGAACATTCATACTTCCCTCCTTCCGAAATACCGAGGAGCGGCTCCGATACACAGATGTGTTATGAACGGGGAGAAAGAAACCGGGGTAACCGTTATGTATATGGCGGAAAAATTGGATGCGGGTGATATTATTACTGCGGAAAGAGTCCCCGTTGGCGATAAAATGACTTTCGGAGAATTGGAAGAGGTTTTGAGTAAGGTTGCCAGGGATCTGATTTATAGGACATTAGATAAAATGGAGCAGGGTTCTATTACGCCCGTACGGCAGGATGAAGAATTGGCCACTTATGCTAAAAAAGTCGAAAAAGAGGAAGGGGAGATTAACTGGACGAACTCTGCTAAAATGCTCCATAATCTGATTCGAGGAATGACGCCGAGGCCCGGTGCCTGGTGTCGTGTTCTGTTAAGAGGGAGACAAGTCCGGATGAAAATTCACGAGGCTTGTCCGGATCTTGCCGAGGGATCTCCCGGGGAGATTCTCTCTTTCGGTCCTGAAGGGGCCGTGATTGGTTGTCGAGAAAATTCTCTTCGATTAGTTCGCGTGCAGCTCGAGGGAAAAAAAACTATGAATTTTTCCGAGTTTGCCAAAGGTTATTCAAGAGATGATATCTCCTTTTCTTTTGCGGACAAATAGTTTGAGATCAATCCGGTAATAACCGGAATATTTAGCTCCGAAATACTCCGGTTCAAGTTCCCCTCGTGAGGAGCTCGACTTCCCGGTGAAAGAACGACTCCTTTCAGGGCATCGATTCCGTAATAGGCATGTCCCGAAATTTCGTTAAGGAGCTGATAGTCCATAATGCGACTTCCCGTAGGAAAAATTTCAACGGTTAAGGAGTCCGGTGGTAAAAAAACCGAATGAGTTAAGCCGTTCCCATGTACGCCGATCAAGATGTCCGTGCCGGATATGATAGCCAGCTGTGATCGAAAATCAAAATCTTCCAGATTTACGGAGCGAACGGAGCACGGGGGAGAAACTTCTGCCAGATGTTTCAAAAAGATACTTTGCAATTCCGGTTCCAGAAATCTTCTGTTTCTTCGTTCGACATACGTGATGACGGGTGTTTTCGTTTTTTTGGGTTGGATTTTCAAGGCATCCAAAATAATTTGTCGGAATCGGTGCATATCTTCTGCCCGGATAAGAGATGTGTGCCCGGCAATCATTTTACAATATTTTCCGCTGGCTTCCAGGGTGTGGCATCCCGCTCTGTCAATAA
>CAYGJM010000042.1:0-5961 GCA_964350295.1 uncultured bacterium
AATCGCCCCGTCCATCTGAGCCGCACCCGTAATCATGTTTTTTACATAGTCGGCGTGCCCCGGACAATCCACGTGAGCATAGTGTCTATTTTCCGTTTCATATTCTACGTGAGACGAATTGATGGTAATTCCGCGCTGTCTTTCTTCGGGAGTATTGTCGATCGAAGCATAATCTCTGAATTTCGCCCCGCCTCTCTCCGCAAGATTTTTTGTAATTGCAGCCGTCAGTGTCGTCTTTCCGTGATCCACGTGCCCGATCGTTCCGATGTTTACGTGCGGTTTATCCCGCTTAAAAGCTTCTTTTGCCATTTTTACTACTCCTCCGTACAGGATGCTATGTTTAATACTTCAGTTATTTATGCCCGGAATAGGAATTGAACCTACGACCTTTTGCTTACCATGCAAGTGCTCTACCCCTGAGCTATCCGGGCGTCTTCACTCCGCAGACCTTCATATCCCAAAAACCTCTCCGCCAAGACCTTGCCGTTCATAAGGCTTACAATCCGGTAACTCGGGTCAAATATTTTTTAAAAGCACATAATTTTAAAGAGACGTTTAAAATAAATCAACCTTAAATATCACTTCTGTCTATAAATAATTCGGGCCTTGGAAAGATCGTAAGGCGACATCTCAATGACGACGACGTCCCCGACCGAAACTCGGATGTTTCGAAGACGCATCTTCCCGCTTAAGTGGGCCAGAACCTCTCTTTTATTCTCTAACTTTACTCGGAAGGTCATGTTGGGAAGCAGTTCGCAAACCGTCCCCTCTAACTTCAACGTGTCTTCTTTTGCCATATAAAAATCGATAATGTTTTGAAAACTTGATTAGTTTAACGCTCGAGATATGTTTTTTGTCAAGATACAATTTCATGAAACGAAAGGAAAAGAAAATGATTCCTTCACCCGGCTTCAATACCGAAAAACATTTTCGGAAAAATTAATTGCCTCCGAAAGTAAAAAAAATAGAGATGAATTCCTATTTTTGAGGAGATCGTTTGCCCATTAAAGCATTTTATTATAGAATATCCCGTTCCGGAAGGGAAGCTCTTCCGGGGATTAAAATCCCGAAAAAAGTATGCCGAACAATCATTTTCAAAAAAAAAGTCGAGAAATCTCTGATCTCTTTTCCGCTTGTCATTATCCCGAACAGGTCTATGATTGCATCATTGCCTTGGGACGCGCGCAAAAAAAACCGGCTGATGCCTGGCTGGTCCCTTGTAATTTAGTGGAAGGTTGCCAATCCAAACTCTGGCTTCATCGGGAATGGAAGGAAGGAAAATTATACTTTGACGCCTTTTCCGAGGCACTGATTTCCGCGGGGCTGGCTCAATTATTGATCCGTTTTTATGACGGGGCCACGCCGGAAGAGGTTTTAACGGTCCCCCCCTCCTTTTTGGAAGAGCTCCGCCTTCCCCATATTCTCTCTCCCGGAAGAGCAAACGGCCTATACGGTCTTCATCTGAAAATGAAACAAGCAGCCTTGGAAAAGCTCCTTCCCGCTACATAGAAAAAAGGTGAAAACGCAACAAGGTTTCCAAGGCGACGATACCGCAAGCAAAAAGAAAAAGCAGTGAAAGGGAAATCCTTCCTCCGGGAAGATGTCGCTCTCCCTTCATGCGAAAAAGATATCGTCCCCTCCAAACCATTAATACCGGAATGATTCCGTTTAACAAAGCGTCGCCGTATCCTCCGGAAACGTCCAGGGCTACCAAAAAGGCTTTCGGATAAAGGACGGCAAAAAAAATGGAGGGAACAATCACCAAAAGCCCCAAATAAACCTTATTCATATTTCTTTGGGGCATTTTAAAGCCGTCGGACAAGAAGTCGAACAATCCCAAGGCAATACCCAAAAAAGAAGTAACCAAGGCAAAAAAGGCAAAAAAGGAGGCCAAAGTATAAACTCGAGGATTTTTTACGAAAAATTCCAAGGATTCGGTAACGGGAAGGCCCAAGGCCAAGGAAGATTGAATACCGTGAGGTCCCGAAAAAGGAATAACTCCCAAAATAAACCAATTCCATAACAGATAAGCCGCCAGGGGAACGGATGTTCCGAGAATGATTGCCCAGCGCAATCCTTTGACGTGACCTCTCAGATAAGGAGTCAATGAAGGCATCATCGTCTGAAAACTAAAGGAGGTCAATAACAAGGGAAGAGCCCACCCGGCTCGTTTCCAATCCACGTATTTCAGGTAATTGACACGAACTTCTCCGGCTCCCAATAAAAGGATCGCAAGATAGGAAAGAATCATTCCGAAAACCAAAAGCGAATTCACTCTTCCTATAAAACTCGTTCCGGAATAGAGAAAAAGACCGAAAAAAAGGCCGAATAAGAGACACCCCCCGTTTTTGGATAAAAACAGGTCGGTACCTTTCGTCATTCCCGTTATCAGTTCCGCTCCTCCGGAAATATAGGCCACCAGGGATACGTAACAAATGAAAATATAAAGAAGTATCGTGATCCATTTCCCTCCTTTTCCCAAGAGGGCGGCAGCCATGGAGACAAAATGTTTATGACTCCCCAACCAAAGGTTGGCTTCCAAAAACAAAAGGCCCGTGGAAGTCATAAAGAGCCATGCCGTCAACAGCATAAGCGAAGAGGGGAAAAAACCGGCGAGTCCGGTCATTAAAGGTAAGGCCAACATCCCTCCCCCCACGCAGGTTCCGGCAACCAATAATACGGCTCCCAAAAAATGACCTCTTTTGAGAGGAACGTTTACTTGTTCATCCATCTTTCGCCAAAAGATTTATTTTATCCTTGAAGCCGGCCGGAACGGCGGCGACCTTACCGAGACGATAGTCAAAAAAAGCAATCTTCGTTCTTGCCTTACAGACGGCAAGACCGGTTTCCTTCTCCTTAAAAAGATAGTCCATAATCACACTACACTTCGTCCATTCGCTTAGGGCGATATCGATAATCAAAACCCGGTGCAAGAAGACCTCTTTCAAATAATGCAGCCGGGCTTCGGTAACGATTATACCCACTCCGGTCCCGGAAACGTCCTTTTCCGTACCGCCGTAACGACTCAGGAAAAGAGCCCGGGCTTCTTGAGCCAAACCTAAAAATCGATCGTTACCTACATGATTTCCGTAATTCAGATCGGATACGCGAATGGTCAGTTCGGCAGAAAAACAAATTTTTGATGAAGGGACCATATGGGACTCGACTCCTCGAATTCGGAAGATCATATCGAAAAAAAGGAAAAAATACAAAGAGGAAAGTTCCGTTTCGAATCCGCCCCCCCTCTTCCGGGTATATTTTTATTCTCGACGACTATAGCATGAGCAGACATGTACTTTCTATTTTTTCTTATCCTTCTTGCCGTCCTTTTTTTAACCGATGCGGTCCGATTGGGAATCACTCCCAATGTAACTCCGAAAAAAGTGAGCCGAGCGATCGAAAATTTTCTCCCCGAAATCGGAGAGGGCATCGTCCATGAGTTGGGTTCGGGATTCGGACTATCGACCCTTTCACTTGCCCGCCAATTCCCCCGTCATCAAATCATAGGCTATGAAAAATCCCTGATTCCTTACCTGGTATCTCTTCTTGTCGTAAAAGGTCAAAAAAACATACGTATCCGCTTTCAAGACTTCACTCGAGTCAATTCCTTCGAAAATCCGGCCTTGCTCTTTTGTTATCTTTCAACGGGACTCATGAAAATCCTCCGTCAAAGGCTCCCGACACTCCTGCCTCCGGGAACAAAAATACTCTCCCACACCTTTGCTTTTCCCCGATGGGAAGCCGAAAAGTTTCTTATCGTCAACGATCTCTATCAAACGAAAATTTATCTTTATAAAATACCGTCTCCTAAAAAAAAGAAAATATTCGTGTAAAAATTTAAAAAATCCGGTTAACATACTCCGCAATTTTTTACCCCTTCCGAGGAGGAGAACCGCTATGTTGAACCGAAAAAAACAACTCGTCTTTTTTTTCCTATGTCTTTTTTCCTTCTTACCCCTGCCCCTGCAGGCAGCCTACCGAGAAAACAATGACTTTCACCGGGAAAAACTCCTACGCATTTTTTCGGGGGAATGGGTCTCCAGAAGTATTTACACGGCCGTAAAATTAGGCATTCCGGATCTTCTTGAATCAACTCCCCTGGGAATCGAAGAGTTATCCGAACGAACCTCCTGTCATCCGGAGTCTCTTCTTCGACTTCTCCGCACCTTAAAAGAACACGGAATTTTTCGAGAAACGAGCTCCGGCATTTTTTCCAACTCTCCGACGGGTTCCCTGTTAACCCGCGACCACCCCGACTCCCTCCGCTCCCTTTGCTTGTTTTACGGAGAAGAGATCCATCGCTCCTGGGATATGTTTCCTTCATCGGTTCAATCGGGATCGCCCGCTTTTGATCTCTCATTCCATCAACCGGTATTTATCTATTTGAAGAACTACCCGGATCGGGCCGCCCTTTTTCAGGCGGCCATGAGAGAGAAATCCCAGGCCGTTATTCAATCGGCCTTATCGGCTTATTCTTTCGGTTCTTTTCAAAATCTCTATGACATCGGAGGAGGCCAAGGACAATTTCTGAAAGCGGTAACGGAAAAGTATCCCGGGATAAATGCCACCCTTTTCGAACTACCCGAAGTCGTACGAAACTTATCGGAAAAAATTCCCGGAATTCGCGTAACTGCCGGCGATTTTTTTCAAGAGGTTCCGAAAGGAGGAGATCTGTATATTTTAAAATCCGTTCTGCATGATTGGAATGATCAAGAAGCCGAAAATATTCTTCGAAACTGCGCCGAAGCCATGAATGAAGACGGCCGCCTTCTGATCGTAGAGGTCGTTTTGCAATCCGAAACTCCCTCCCTATTTGCCAATGATATGGACTTATTGATGATGGCTATTACGGGAGGAAAAGAAAGGAGCCTTCAATCTTTTGAAAACCTGCTGAAAAACTCCGGGCTCTCTCTTGAAAAAATCCACCCGACGACCACGGAGTTTTCCATCTTGGAAGTAAAAAAGGCTAAATAAGATATCTGTCTATCGATCCGTATTTTTCCTTGATTTTTCCTTTTCCCAAGGAAAGAAGAATCAATAAAATCCCCGCAACGAGATTACTCCACTGCCTATGCGAAATTTCGGGAACCGGCAACACCCAAATGGCCACGATCAACCAGACGCCGATCAAACCGATCAAGAGACGCCCGGGCCGAATAACTTCAGCCATGCAAATAAAAGAAAGTACGACGATTAAGGCTCCGCTGATATAGTCGCTGTCGGCACCCAAAGCGGTAATATGTAAAATCTGCGGGGAAGCCATGAGCCAAATCCCGATGGCTGCCGTCAATACCAAATTTATCGGAACGTTGACGCCTCGGCCCATGGCAGCAAATACCTCCCCCTTTGATCCGAGCCAATCGGTAGATCGCGGATCCTTTTCGGCATCTTCCGGTTCGCCCCCTTTCCATAGGGTATCCCAATATCCCCTTCCTCTTTTCTTTTCGGCCAAAATATACTGGCAAACGGCCGCTACTTCTCGAATCGTAAAAGTAATCATAAACATGCAACAAACCGCGGCAATTAAGCACCAGGAGCACCAATGTTGGACGATAATCGGCTGCGAACAAACCAATAAAATACTGACGATACCCAAAGGGACGACCAAAATGCCGAAACAAACGACAAGCCAGGGCATGGTATACCACCTTCTCTCCCCTCCCTTGGCTCCCATCAGAAATTCCAAACTATAGGCCATGGCTCCCATTCCGGCATCGGATATGGGAAAAGACTTCGATAAATCGGAAGTAATCACCCGAAAGGTTCCCTCGTTTCCGAAAAAGGGATCCCACATATCGGTAGCATAACCGAGTTGATAGCAAGCCATGTAACGAGCAATAAACCAACTGATAACGGCTAATACCATAGTCGGAAATCTCTGTGCATAGGCAGAAGGATTATAACTCCATCCGGCCGGAACGGAGTTACCCCGATAAAGAGATTCTCCGGGAACCCCGCCCG
>CAYGJM010000042.1:6072-6376 GCA_964350295.1 uncultured bacterium
AAGGGAGCCCAATAGAGAAGAGGAGCAAAATTCAACCAGATTCCCAATACGGCGAGAATATAGGGAAATGTTTTCGAAGTGGGCGAGAAGGCAAAAAAAGCAAAAAGAATAACAAGCCCCCCGGTAATCAGATCGCTTCGAAACATATAAGCGGAGGTTAAATAATAATCGAAAGCTATGGGGATAAAACACAACCATAAACCTAAAAAGATCATGGCAAATCGGGTCCATAGATACTTCTCGTGCCGGTCGCGCAGTTCGCGATAGATTTCCGGAGTAATTCCGGCCATTGTTGCCCCCTTAT
>CAYGJM010000042.1:6386-13032 GCA_964350295.1 uncultured bacterium
TCTACTTGGTCAGGAAGGGGATATATAGACCATCCTATAAAAAGAATTGCTATCAAAAATAATGAGCTAACAATTAATCCAATGATAATGCCTAATATGTTTCTTAGCATACTTTTTTAACATCGAGGCAGGCGGCTTCAATAAGTTCATTTGATACCACCCCAAAGGATCCTTTTTTAAATCGGAAATCATTTTGGGCAAAACGTCTCCCACAAAATGCTTCGGTTGCCAACCGAGAAGCTTTTTGATTTTGGAAATATCCAATGTCCAATTATCATCGGCCAGATCGATCATCCAGGGACGAATGAACGTCTCCGGCATCAAAGGAAGTTTCCACTGTAACCAAGCCCCTATTTTGGCAACGATTTTCGGAATGCGAAACGTCGTAAATTCCTTGTTGCGGATTAAGGAAGAAATCCTTCTCTGCAGCTGATCGACGCTCATCGTACGATCTTCCCCGACGAGAAAAACGACTTCCTCGGGAAGTTCCTTTCTTTTTTGTATGGTTTTTTCAATACAATCGGTCAAATCATCCAAATGCATGAAAGGAGCCCCGTGGTGGATATTCCCGGGAAAAACGCGAGCGGCAAATTGGTTTTCGAAAATACGTTGTATTTGGTTGGAAATCGGTATCGAATGACATTCGTCGTCATAACAACCGACGATTCTTAAAATAACGGCCGGAATCTTACCTCGTTTTGCATGAATGATTTTTTCCGTTTTTATTTTGGAAATCGGATAATCCCATTTTGCCGATACAGGAGACTCCTCGGTAATCTTTTCCCCCACCTTGCACGTGCCCATTACCAATTGGGTGCTCGAAAATATGAACTGTTCGCAATGAAATTCCTGCAGAGCCTCGAGAATCCGTTCACTCCCCCGGACGGTAATTTTGTCATATAATTCTTGGCCGCCTCCCGTAAAATTATAATATGCGGCTAAATGAACCATGGAAACGACGGAATCTCCGTACTTATTTTTCACATAGGCAAATCCTTTGTGAATGCTCTCTTCCGAAGAAAGATCCATTTTTACGAAATCCATTGCGGGATTCGGGTGTTTCGGCGCCTGAAGATCGAATCCGACCACCTGATAATCTTTTGCAAATCGATCCACGACCCGCGTACCGATACGACCGCTGCAACCGGTCACTAAAATAACGCCTTTCTTTGCCCCCATTACTCCCCCCTAATTTAGATTTCAATGAATACCTGAGGATATTTTCCATTTTTTTATTTCATAAATATAAAACATTCAAAAAGCAAGCAGAATCGAAAAAAAAAGTAATAGGGATCCGTACGCCGATCCGAACTATTTTTTCTTTGTTTGCAGATGAATAAAAAACAGAATGATTTTTTGATAAACCCGAAAAGGAAGGAAGCGCTTCAAGCAACGCTTGAAAAAATAAAAATGTGAAATTCCCGCCCGCAAGGGAGTTCTCTTCCGTTCGATAAGGCAGGCTATCTTTTCGACGATACACGAGAGATCTTCCGAAAAAACATCGGGCATGGATTGCAAAGCATTCAGCATCTTTTTCCTTTTCTCGTAATCCTTCCCTTTCGGATCCATGCGGACTCGTAAATTTTCGGCCAACAAGGGGCTTTTGAAAGGTCCCGGTTCCACCAATGTCACCTGCACCTTTTCGCATTCGAAAGAAAGGCTCTCACTTAATCCTTCCAAAGCCCACTTCGATGCCGAATAGATTCCCAAACCCGGCATGGCCATCACGCCGGCCATGCTCGATATATTCAGGATTTTTCCGGATGCGGAATGTTTTAAAAGAGGGAGAAAGGAGCGGATCATAAAAAGGGGAGCAAAGAAATTGACCTCCATGACCCCGCGATCGTCTTCCGGAAGGGTCTCTTCCAAAAATCCGAAAACCATTCGACCGGCATTATTAATCAATATATCCAATTTTCCGTGTTCTTTTTCTATCGTCTCCCGAAGGCGGTCAATGGCCGACCGGTCGGTTACGTCCAAAAACACGGGTAGTACGTTCGGATGGGAAAAATCGGGTTTTCGCGTGCGATAACCGGCATAAATCAAATATTTTCGACAAAGATTTCGCATCAATGCATCGCCGAGTCCCGAAGAAGAACCCGTTATCAAAATAATTTTGCTCACGTCAATACAGATAAATTAAATGATCCTGAATCGTTCCGGAAACCGATACTTCTCCTTGCGGAGAAATACAAACGTCATATTCCGATCGCATTCCGAATTCTCCCGGAATATAAATTCCCGGTTCGATCGAAAAACAAGTGGAGGGCAATAAAAAGCGCGTATCGATCGTTTCCGAACTGTCCAAATGCGTGCCAAAGCCGTGTAATTCCTCTCCGATATTATGCCCCGTTCGGTGTGCAAAATAAGGACCGAAGCCTTCTTCCTCAATCGTTCGCCTCACCTCTCGATCGACTTCCGCTCCGGTTATCGGCTTTTTATCCCGAAAGGCATTCTTTATGCAAAGCAGCCCGTTCTCCCGAGCTTTTCGTAAGGTGTCGAATACCTTTTTCTGTTTCGGCGTTGCCGTCTCCCCGCATATACCCGAAACGGTTTTATCGGCATAGATACTGCCTTTTTTTTCCCGTTTTCCCCAACAGTCCAAATAAAACACATCTCCCTTTTGCAAGCGACTCGAAGCATTTTTTTGAGGGGAATAGTGCGGATCGGCTCCGTTTTTTCCGAAAGCGACGATAGGCTCTCCTTCCCATATCACCCCTTCCGCCCGAAGAAAATCAATCATTCGTCGTGATACCGCATACTCGGTCACCTCTTTCCCTCGTCGCAAAAGATCACTCATATAGGAACATGTTTTAACGAACAGTTCATCAATAATACGAGCGGCCTCTCGGTGCGTTTCGGCCTGTTCCTCGGTAATCAAGGAAGTATAATATTGTAAAATATCGCCCGAACTCCCGATATCCACGCCGCAGGAACAAATCATTTCGGCCGTTCCGGCATCGACGAAGGAAAGCTGCGGAATTCGGCCTTCCGGAGAATATTCGAGCATCACCCGACGACTTCCCGTCAACAGTTCTCGAAGAACCGCTTTCAAGGAATCATAACTTTGATAGAAAAGAATTTTTCCCGGCAGGTGCTTGGCAACCCCCGGTTCCACTTGATGAATGCATCGGATCGGATCTCCCCGTTTCGGAATCCAGTAAAAAAATCTTCTCGAAATTTTTTCCTCTTCGGGAATCCGTAATATTTTACGAACCATCGGATTTATACGATGAAAATCATACAAAAGCCAACCGTCATACGGCGTTTCTTGCAAGCGCCGTTGGATATCTTTGATTCTATCGATGATTTCAATCATTTAAACACTTGATAAGGGCCGAAGCGGCGTGAATCCGTAAAAGACGAGATGACTCATACATCTTATCCGTCAAAAACGGAATCGTATCCTTTCCTCCTATTTCTCCCAAAGCAAATAATATCATTTGCTTCATATTCCGATCGGCATCCGAATAGCTCTCCGATAAAATCTTTTTTGCTTTCGTATTTTTTCCGAAAACGGCCAAAAACAATGCGGCTCCCAACTTCCTTCCGGACTCGTTTTCTTCTAAAAATCCTTCTATAATGCGCAAGGCCTCATCATTTTGCGTATCGAAAAGAAGCTTAACGGCAAAAAGAGAAAGATCACTCCGGTATTTTTGTAAAAAAGCGGCCAACTCTTCCGTTGCTCTTTTTTCATCCAAAACTGACAACAGGTTTAAAATTTCCAATTGAGCCGCTTGATAGGAAAGGCCGAAGTGAAATGGATCCTCCTCTCCCTCGCCGCCTCGTATATCGGGAGGGGCAAGTAATACAAAAGGGAAGGGATCATCTTGATTCAGAATAAAAGAGGGCTGATTTCGTAAAAAATCCTGCAATTCCTTGGCTACGGCTTCGGTTTGCTCTCTGTACCCTGCTAACCCGAAAGCCATATTCGCTCGTACGAAAGGATCGGGATGCGAATGAAGGCTTTCTTCGGCCAAAGAAAGCGTTCGAGGGAGAGAATAGGCAACGATACCGGAGGCCTGCAAGCGGACTGCGGGATCCTCGACAAAAAGGAATTCCTTTAGTTTCGGCAGTATTTTCTCAGGACATCGGGGCATTAGAGTCCAATGAGCCGCCAGAGCAATCCGGTGATCCGAATCCTTTAAAAGCGGAGTAAATAACTCTTCCATGCTTTTTTCATCGACAAAAGAAAGCTCTCCCGAAGCAGCCGAAAATAACAGAGCCCAACGAACCTCCTTGCAAGGGTCTTGCAGTAATTTTTCCGAACGGGACAAACGATATTCCGGAGAGGAACGAGGCAGCAAACGACAACCTAAAAGCCTCAAACCGACATCGGCACTTTCGATTAACGATTCGACTTCCTCTTCCGAAAGAAGATCCTTGCGATCGAAAAGAGTTTCGACGATCATCCTCTTTTCCGGATAAGACACGGTATCCTTTTGCAATAACTCTCGTAAGAAAGGATCGGCATCTCGCATCCCCATTCGATGACAGACCTCGATGGCTTTTTGACGGACGCGAAAAAACTTCTCTTCTTTGACCATCCGAACGATTTCTTCTTTCAAAACATCGTCGGCAAAATAAAGACTCCTATCCAAGGCAAGTTCCCGAATCAAAGCATTCCCGTCGGATAACATGTTTTTAATAAAATCAACGGAAGTAACATCCGGATTTCCCCCGGCTGCAAAAAGAGCCGTTATTTTCGTAAATAAAAAATCCGAATCGATGGCCTTTCTCAACGTCCCCCATGCCAAAAGGCGAAGGACCGATTCCCGTTCCTTTCCTTCGGGAAATTCATCGAGGAATCTCCGACCGGCCACCAAAAGGTTTTTTTCGTCTCCCGATAAAGAAAAAGCCCGTATTTGCAATTCCCGCAAAGCACTTGATTTCGGAAAGAGGCGAATTCCCCGCTCGGCTTCTCGAGCAGCTTGCGGATATTGATGTATGCAAAGAATACGGGATATACGCTCCGCGATTTTTCTTTCCTCGTAAGGATCATTTTCCGAAGCGAACAGAAAGCAACTATAAAAACAGATGCTTAATCCGACGAAACAAAGGATTACGGGCATCTTCGAGCCACTCAAAAATAAGCGTTTCGAAACTCGTAACGCGAACTCCCCGAAAGCGCATTTCATACAAAGCCGTTTCCTTATTCTCCCGATGGCGGGACCCCACTAAGTCTTCCGCGACAATGACATTTTTTCCTATTTTGAGTAAATCAAATGCCGTCAGCAATACGCAAATATGGGCTTCCAGTCCCATCAGCACCCAATTTTTTAAAGAAGAATCTTCCAACAAGGAACGAATCGAAGCTTCGCGATAGCAGGAAAAAGCCGTTTTTTCATACGGCCGGACCGAGGAACTGACTCTCTTCATCAATGAGGGAACGGTCTGTCCCAAACCCGGCGTATATTGTTGCGTCACGAAAACGGGAACGGAAAAAAAGCGAAAGGCTTCCAATGCCCGACCGGTTCTTTCTTCCAATGCGGAAGCATCGGCTACGTGCGGCAGCAGCTTCTCCTGAATATCGATACAGAGAACGCCGGTATCGGCAAAAGGTTTAACCGAGTTTTCCAAGCTCTCGCCCGCCCAATAAATGAAAATGCAATTGAAAAATCGTCTGTCCCGCCTTCGGTCCGTTATTGGTCAATAATCGATACCCTTCCGCGATGCCGTATTCTTCGGCTAAATATCGGGCCGCCTTAAAGATCTCTCCCAATAACGCACCGTCTTCTTCCGAAAGTTCTTGCACGCAAGCTATCTTTTTTTTCGGAACGATCAGAATATGCACCGGTGCCTGGGGAGCAATATCCTTAAAGGCAATCAAATGTTCGTTTTCCAATACCTTGTCGCAAGGGATCGTTCCCTCCAGGATCTTGTAAAAAATATCACCCATGTTTTTCCTCCCTTCTCAGCCATTCATAAGCCTGCAAGGCATCTTCCTTCGTTTTCCATACCGATATGAAACGACCCTTATGACAAAAAATAGCTCCTTCGATACCCGTTACTTTTCGCAAGCGATCTTCCAAAAGTCCCTCCCATTTCTTCGGCAGGGGTTTTCGGACCTTAATCTTTTCCTCATAGCTGGGCGGAATGCCGCGCAGCTTCCAATGATCACCGGTAGGCATGATCAAAAATCGGGCCGGATGATTTTTTCCGCCCAACTCAAAGAAGCTCTCCATCCAAGGAATATTTTGATCGAACATCAGACAATCTTTGTATTTCTTCATGCTGTCGGAAACGATATCGAGACAAGAAGTGTTGTATTTGTAGCGGGCATGCAAACGTTTCAAATGTTCGACCGTAAAGGAAACCGCTCGAAAAAAAGCTTTGTTCATTTCCTCCTTTCCGGATTCATATTCTATGGGTAAAAAATTGGAAATGATATTGGAAAAAGAGCAGAATCCCAATCCGACCGTCACTCTACCGTTGTCGAAAGCATCGACCCCTTTGATCAAACTATTATTAAAAAAATGATACTCCTTCTCATTGATATGCCCTTCTTCCTTCAAATACTCCAAAATCATTCCGGCGCTGCTGTAGTCTCCGCGGTAAGTAACCTGATGGTGATCAAACCTTTTTAAGGACTTGTCATACACTCCTCCGACGTCGCAAACGAAAAGACAATCCCGCAACAAAGCGG
>CAYGJM010000043.1:0-13022 GCA_964350295.1 uncultured bacterium
TCCGTCCTTATTTTTAGCTTCGATATTTGCTCCTTTCTCCAAAAGGAATGTAACCGTGTCCGTATTTTTTGAGAGAACTGCGTAAAAAAGGGGAGTTTCTCCGTCCTTATTTTTAGCTTCGATATTTGCTCCTTTCTCCAAAAGGAATGTAACCATGTCCGTATTTTCTAAGAAAACTGCGTTAAAAAGGAGAGTGTTTCCGTCCTTATTTTTAGTTTCGATATTTACTCCTTTTTCTAAAAGGAGCTTAAGTATATCCATATTTTCTGAGAGAACTGTGTTAAAAAGAGGAGTTTTTCCGTTCTTATCTTTAGCTTCGATATATGCTCCTTTCTCCAAAAGGAGTTTAACCGTGTCCATATTTTCTGAGCGAACTGCGTCACAAATAAGGGGCAAACCGTCGGCAGACATGGAATTGGGATCCGCTCCCAAATCGATCAGAAATTTGAATAGGTTATTATCATAGCGCAAAGTGTATCCCAGGGGTGTTATTTCTTCACGAAAGAGATTTTCACAGTCCGGATGCGGTTTGGCCGTTACATTAAAGTTTTTAGGATCAACGTAGAGGGGGTGTCGAATATCCGTAAAAGAGTTTGCGGAACAAACCTTGAGAAGTCGATCAACTAAAGGAGGCGGAGTCGTAAAACAAATCTCTTGGATTCGATCGAATAGGGCAGGAAAAAAGGTTTTAAATGCGGGGGGGATTTCCGGACAGGAAAGATGTTTATAAGAGGTTTCTTTAAAAGTAAAAGAGTCGGGATCCTCGGTTTTTGAAGAATTCATCAACCAATAAGAAATAGCTGCGGTGACGGAAGCCAACGAGGTTGCCATAATTATATTTTTTTTATTGAATCGAGAGGGTTGAGGCAAAATGTTTTCCGGATAAACTTCGTTTTTTCCTTGAATGGAACTCATAAAAAACTTCCTTTTTTATCTAATCGCCTTCTATTTAAGAGAAGAAATATTAATTTTTTATAAAGGCGCTCAAAGTATTCCGGGCAAACCGGGTATTGTTTGACCCCCGGGATTCTATTTCGGTTTTGTTAAAAATGTGTTTATACGATCGAGGTCTAAAGTTTCAAAAAAAATATAAGGTACGCGGAAAAAGCGAATGTTTGTCCGACTTTTATGCAAAAAAGGTATTGTGAAGACAGAGGGATTTTTTGAAGAGTTCTTCCATGTCGAAGGGTTGTCGGATTGCGGGAGCTGTCTTTAAGAGATCTTCCAGAGTATAGACGGTATGTGCACCTAATTTCAAAAAATGTTTGCCGAGTTTTTTGGATCCGATAAAATCAAAGATGATTTGAAAGCGGTAATCTCTTATGTAGAGATCTTCTTCTTTGTCATAAGGGATTATTTCCGCATCGGGAAGAGGAAAAGAGGAGGTAAATTCCCGAGGGACAAAAAAGGTTAGGAAGCTCCTTCTGTAGATTTTCGGAAGAACGGAAAGGCCTTGGCAAATCAGATCGAATTTTTGTTTTTCACGGGGCAAGACAAAGAGCAGGGAGTCGGCTTTGTATTTATTGTGAATTCGATAAAAACCGGCCTGCTTCCAACGACGGTGGTGCCAGAGCCACTGTTCGGGATAGCGGGCGATGTGGTTTTCAAGTCCCTTCATGACTTCATCCATCAGACGGGTGACTTCTTTTTTAAAGGGCACCGAGCGATCCGGCCAGATGGGATCGGATAGGTCGTAGCGATATTTTCCTCCCTTTAAACGTCTCGTCGTAACGATTACGATCGGAGCATTGGCTTTATAGGCAATCAGTGCCGGCGCAAAGGGAGTCCATGCCCGGGTTCCCAGAAAGGGGTAGGAATAAGAGGAATCTACCGAAGCCTGGTCATTTACCATCGAAAAAGAGGTTCCTTTTCTCATCATTTTCAGGCCGTAGTTCAAGGCCTGTTTCATTTCGATAATCTTTCCTCCGTGCATTTCTCGGATCCCGTTAATGAAGGAGTATAATTTCTTGTTTTTAATACTTTTGCCGACGGCAATGGCTTTGTGACGCATCGTATGATGCAAAAAGGAGAGTTCCCAATTGCCGATATGCCCCGTAACGGCGATAAAACCTTGGTTTTGTCGAATCAAACGGTTAATGGATTCCAGATTGTGGCCCGTGACGAAGCGGTCGATTTTATATCGGCTTCGATGGAGCCGGAAGTATTCCAGCCCGTTGATGATCAAATTTTGATAGGAACCCTTCGCGATTTTTTTGATCTGTTTTTCATTCAGAGAAAGGTTTTTTGCCAAGGCTAAATTATTAAATACGATTTTTCGGAGTCCCGGAGTGACGTAATAAGCGAAAGAGCCCAATCTTTTCCCGATAAAATGAATCCAGGAATAGGGCATCAGGGAAAAAGGGAAGGTAACGATTCTTACCAAATAATAGGTAAAGAGGTGTTTTTTCTTATATCGAGACATGGTTCAAAGTAGCATCCGCTATTTTATCGGTTTGTTTTTCAAGAGACAAATGAAAAACGCTTTCGGAAATATTTTTTTTCTCCGATAGGAGAGGAATCATTTTCGTTCTTGCACGAAGAACTTCCGTAAAGGCGTCGGTATTTGCCGGATCCGTAACGGTCCCCGTTTCGGGCAGAAGGATTTCCTTCGCTCCGTTATGGGGGGAGGTAATGACGAAAAGGCCGGTTGCCAAAGCTTCGAGAGTTACGTTGGCAAAGGGGTCGTAAAGAGTCGGTAGTACCAGCGTATCGGCTTCTCGATAAAAGGGAAGGGGGTCTTTATGTTCGGTAAAAAAGGCGATATTATTTTGCAAATCATTTTTTCGGACCCAATGGCGGTAAGTTGCGACGTGCGGGTCGGATCCGACAACAATCAGACGGAAGGTCTCTTCGGGAAGCCTTCGTAATGCCCGTAGAAGAAGGGGGAGCCCTTTTCGTTTAAAATCATGACCGACGAACAAAAAGCGGTGAGCTTCCCGGGAGGCGTAAACGGGAAAGGAGGCATTTTCTCTTTTTACGGAGGAGGCGTTATAGGCCGTAAAATCGACCCCGTTATGCACGACTTGAATTTTCAAAGGGTCGATCGAGTAATCCCGTAAAAGATCTTCTCGCACCATTTCCGAATTCGTAAATAAAAGACGGAGGGAGGGATTTTCAAAAGCTTGCTTTTCCAGGTCGAGAATCAATCGATGTTTGGGGTTAAGTTGCCGGAGTAAGAGGGAGAGACGCCGATCGGATAGGCGGCGTAAAAAAGAACGGTGGGAACCGTTTCCCGCTCGGTAGTGAGTTTGAAAAGGATTTCTGTCGAGTCCGAAAACGATGTCATGGGAATTGTTTTTCAGCCATTGCGAAACTTTTCGATGAAAAAAGGAGATCGCCCCGTACGACGAAAAACGGGATTCACCCAAAGAAAGAATACGAACTCCGGGGACGGTTTCGACAGTCCTTCCCGTTGTTAAGAGAATCACTTCATGTCCCCGTAAGGCAAAGGCGGAAGCAATGCGTAAGGTGTATTTTTCCAACCCCCCGGCATAGGCAATTCGACTTTTTAAAAGAATGATTCTCGACATCGGCTTAAGGGTTTAGGTCCTTCGGTAAGGCAAATTCCTCGGTCATCGTTCCGGTAAAGCGAGAGGTTTTTTCGGCAGGCAACGATCCGTAGACCAGTAGCCAAATGATAACGGCCAAAATCAGAGAAACGAGTTTTCGCTGCCAATGCTCCAAAAAGAGTCGTTTGAGAAAGGTCTTCATTTATTCAACCATTTTAAAAAATGAAACTTTCCGTCGGTCCGTAACGGAGGGGGATTGAAAACGCTTCGAATAATTCCCTTTAAACGATCGATTTTAATCCCTCGCGTCATGATGCCGTCTCGGGCCACGGAGACTTTACCCGTCTCCTCGGAAACCAAAATGACCAAAGCATCCGTAATCTGGGAAAGACCCAAACCGGCTCGATGTCTCGTACCCATAGACTTGGTTACTTGCGAGCTTTCTTCGGCAAGGGGTAAAATGGTTGCAGCGGACACGATGACAGTGTCCCGTAAAATAATACCGCCGTCATGGAGCGGCGTCGTCGTCATAAAAATCGATTCGACGAGTTCGGGAGAAAATCGAGCATTTAAAATAACCGAACGGTTGGCATATTCCTCGAGAGAATCTTGGTTTTCGATCAGGATCAAGGCGCCGACACGTTTTTCGCTCATGCGATATACCGAACCGGCCAATCCGTCCAGAAACTTGTCGAATTCGGTAAGCGTTCTTATTTTTTTTCCTTTCAAGCTTAACTTCGTCAAGGCAAAACGCAATTCCGGTTGGAAGAGAATAATCACGGCCAAAACGGCTACGTTGGCAATATGCGAAAGGATCATTCGGAGAACCGGAAGATTGAGCCAGGTTACGGCCCCGTAAATCATAAGAAAGACGACGAATCCCAAAAGAAGATCCATCGTGCGCGTATTACGAAAAAAGGAGAAAAGCCAATTCAGAGCGGCAGCCATCAGAAAGATTTCAATAACGGGAATATAGAAGGTAGATGCCTGCATGCCGAGCGGTCCGATGTTCGCGTTTATTTTTTTTAAATTGCGGATCCTCTGTGAAAACGCACTCTGTTTTCTCAGGATAGCATATTCACTCGTTCCTCACCAGTGGTTTTGCGAGTAAAAAATATTTTTGTTTTTTTGTCGTACGTGCTACAAACGGTCGGGGATTAAATAGGGGATTTTATGTTCGACGTTACCTTACTTTCAAGAATACAGTTTGCCGTTCATATCGGTTTTCATTATCTCTATCCCCCGTTAACGATAGGACTCAGCATTTATTTGGTCATCATGGAAGGAATGTATTTGGCAACGAAGAAAAAGGTCTATGAAAGAATGGCTCGTTTTTGGGTGAAAATTTTTTCGTTGATCTTTGCCTTGGGAGTTGCTACGGGGGTTGTCAACGTTTTTGCTTTCGGCACGAATTGGTCTCGTTTTTCTTATTTCGTCGGCGACGTTTTCGGAGCTCTTTTGGGTGCCGAAGGAATTTTTGCTTTTACTTTGGAAGCCGGTTTTTTGGGCGTGTTGCTTTTCGGATGGGATCGAGTCGGTCCCAAGGTTCACTTTTTTTCGACGTGCATGGTCGCTTTGGGTGCTCACTTCAGCGCAACATGGATCGTATTCGCCAATTCTTGGATGCAAACGCCGGCCGGATATGAAGTGATCGGAGAGGGGCTGACTTCTCACGTTAGGATGACGAATTTTTGGGAAGCCCTTTTTAATCCCACGGCCCTCTTGCGATTGGGACACGTATTAATCGGTTGTTGGCTGGCGGGAACCTTTTTAATCCTGAGCGTTTCAGCCTATTATTTACTCAAACGACGCCATTTTCATTTTGCCCAAAATACCTTGCGTATCGGTTTTTTTTGCGGAACCTTTTTCGTTTTATTGCAGCTTTGGTCTGCCGACGTTTCGGGAAGAGCGGCAGCTACTTTTCAGCCGGCGAAATTGGCGGCCATGGAGGGCGTTTACGATACCGAACCGAATACGGCCATGACTTTGATCGGCTGGACCGATCCGGCAAAAAAAAGAACCTACGGGATAAAGGTTCCCGGTTTATTGAGCTTCTTGGTATACCGAAAGACCTCCGTTCCCGTATTGGGGTTGGATCAGGTCCCGGTCTATGATTGGCCCGTCGTCATGCCCGTTTTCCAATCTTATCATTGGATGATTTATATGTGGGTATGGATGTTTTTAATGATTGCCGCTCTTTGGGTACAGTTTTTTCGAGGAAAGCCGGAAAAGTCAAGGTTTCTTTTGAGATTATTGGTCCCTTCGATATTGGCACCGATGAGTGCCAATATTGCGGGATGGATTTGTTGTGAAATGGGTCGACAGCCTTGGGTCGTGTACGGTCTTTTAAGAACCTCCGACGGCGTTACGCCTTTTCTCCATGCCGGACAGGTATGGCGTTCCCTGATCATGTTCATCGTAATTTTATCCTTATTATTTATTTTATTTCTCTTCTTATTGGATCGGAAAATCAAAAGCGGGCCGGAAGAATATGAAGACACGGCCGATCCCTATAGAAATCCGTATATATCCCGGGAGGTTTCTTTGTGAACGGTCCATTTTTAGAGTTTTTTTGGTACTGTATTATCTATGTGGCTCTCATCGCGTTTGCTGCTTTGGACGGTTTTGATTTGGGAGTGGGTATGTTGCATCCCTTGGCTCGAGACGATCGGGAAAGAAGGATCTTTCTCAATGCGATCGGTCCCGTATGGGACGGGAATGCCGTTTGGCTAGTGATCGTTTCGGGAGGGCTCTTAGCCGGATTCCCGATTGCCTTTGCCACTCTTTTTTCGGCGGCCTATGATTTAATGATGATTTTATTGGCCGGTATCATTTTTCGAGCGGTGGCCATCGAATTTCGGAGTAAAAGAAATTCGACCTTATGGCGCAATACTTGGGATTATCTTTTTTTTGCGGCAACGTTAATCATTTCCGCTACGGTCGGATTTATTTTAGCGAATTTAATCACCGGATTGCCGATCAATTCCGATCGCATTTTTACCGGAAGTTTTTCGACTTTTTTGGATCCCTATACAATCCTTTTTTCCGTAACGGTCGTATTTTTATTCGCCATGCACGGTGCCGTTTATCTGATGTTAAAAACAGAGCCCCATACCCGATTGTATATTCGACGCCCGGCTCTTATTCTGACTTTATTTTTTATGGTTTGCTTTGCTTTGCTTACCGTCGCCACTCGGTTTTGGCAGCCTCATATGATGACCGTTTTTCAAACCTATCCGATTTTATTGACCCCGGCCGTTTTCGACGTCGGATTCTTAATTTTGATCTTCCGAGAGATTTATTTGGACAGGCCGGGTCGGGCTTTTATCTTTTCTTCCTTGAATATTGCCATATTGTTCATTTTATGCGCCGTCGGAAGTTATCCGGTCATTATTCATTCGACGATCGGTTCGGACAATCATTTGACGATTTATAATGCTTCTTCATCACCGATGACCTTAACCGTTCTTTTTTACATTGTTTTAATCGGAATTCCGATCGTATTGGCTTATAGTTATTGGTTATATCGGACATTTCGGGGAAAAGTCATTTTGGATGATCACGGTTATTAACGATGAAGGGAATCGTTTCCGCTCTTTTTTTTCTCCTTTTCGGCTCTCTGTTACATGCCGATCCGCCGACTTATTTTACCGAGATTACGTGGGAACGAAAAGATTATCCGATTGATCCGGGGCATTTCCGCGATCGATTGTATGATCGGGGAATAGCCATCCTTCCCGATACGGTATTCGACCCGATTTGGCCGGCAAGAGGCGGGGTAAAAAATCCGTCTCATCCGATTTATCAATGGCTTTTCGAGTTGAATGTCGGCATCGATACGCAAAAATTATTCTCTTGGAAGGGGGGATACCTCTTTTCCTGTTTCCAAGTGCATACGGGAGGGATTCCTTCGCAAAAATATACCGGAGACTATCAATATTTCGATGATTTGGAAGGTCCCGATTTTGCCTGGTGGACCGAACTTTGGTATTACCAGTCCTTTTGTAGGAATCAGTTGTCGGTGATGTTCGGAAAAATAGACATGGCACCCATCATCGCCTATACGGCTTATTCGCAGACGTTAATCAATAATTCTTTTAGTCAGATGCCGACGATTCTCGGATTTCCGAGTTATCCGAATCCTTCCTGCGGTATCGTATTGCGCTTTTCCCGGCTGAAAATAGGCGATATTCATCTTTCGCTATTTGACGGTTCCAATGCTTCGGGAGTCAATACCGGAGGGATGGGGCCGAAGGGATTTTTCGATCGATTAGGGAGCCATGCCTTACTGATGGGGCAGTATGCCGTGAAGTGGAAGGAAAATTCTCTTTGCTTCCCGGGGTATTGTCAGGTCGGCTTCTGGGGGCTAACGGGAAACTTATCGACGGTTTCCGGAGGGAAAAGCAAGGGGGCCGTCGGTCCTTATTTCGTAATCAACCAGTCGCTCTATACGAAGAAAAAGTCCCCGTTTGAAAAGCATGTCTTGAATATCGGATGTTTCGGTCAATTCGGTTGTACGAATCAACAAACGGCGGAAGGGTACTGTTACCTGGGAGCGGGAGTTACCGGAAATCACCTGTGGAAAAAATTCTCTTCGGATTCCTTGAGTCTCGGATTGGCCAATATATTTTTTAGTCGTGCCGAAGGGGGAAAACGACCGCATCCTTTCGAAATGGCTTTGGAAGCCACTTATCAGGTATTCGTGACGAATTATTTCTTCGTACAGCCCGACTGTCAATATATCATTCACCCGAGCGGGGCAAAGTATCGAAATGACTTGGTCTTTATTCTACGATTCGGCGGAAACATTTAGGGCAAAATAACAACGAACCAAGTGCTCGACCCCTTGCATGGCCCGATGGGGGGATGCCTCTTCCGGTAGGCCGAGCACTCGGGCAATATTGTTTTTGGAAATGCCGGTTTCCCAAGGAGGAGAGGTGAGTCCGTTTCGGAAGGATTGCCAGCGGAGAGCCCAATACATCGATGCCAAATCGAGCCAATGATAAGGCCATTGCCGTCGTTCCTGTTCTTCGGGCTCGATTAATCGAGAAAAAAAAGCTCTGTCAAAGGAGGGGTTTTGACAAATATATACGGCCTTTTTTCGATGAATTCCGTGTCGATCGAAAAGCGAGCAAACCTCTTCCTTTACTTTTTCTTTCGGCTGTCCGGAAAGGACTTCTTCATAAGTAAAGCCGTTTACCCGCAGGGAGGCGGGATCGCTTTTCTCCCAATTCTCCTTGGTTTGAAAGAGAACGCTTTCATAGGAGGCTACTTTGCTTCCCGATAGCAAATCAACGAATTGAAAGGCCATTTGCAGAATTTCGTGCTTACGGGGATTTAAGCCGTTTGCCTCGATATCTAAAAAAATTCCGAGCATCTGGAAAATTTTTTACTTAAAGGTAAAGAAAGAAGGTTATACAATTTACCCGTTTTTTAGATCAAATTTTTTGATGAACGAGATTTTGCATCATGGGTAGTTTCGGGCGGTCGTTATTCCGATGGGTACGGAGACTTCGTTATCCCGTCTCTCTTCCCGAGGAGATAGGGAGAGACTTGGGGATTCAAGTTTTACATAGTGACTTGAACTTTCAGGAATGTTTGGATACATTGGCGAATCAAAAGCATTTTCCTCGTAATTTTTATCGTTATATGCCTCGAGAAAGTGCCGAAGCCTGTTTTGCCTCGGTTCTTCGCAGAGAAAAATTTAAAAATAGCTCCCTGTTTTCTTATTACATTCATGGCTGGCTAGCTTTCGAATTAACATTTGACGAGAAACATCGCCTTCGCCGGATGTACGTGCGTCATCGCCGCCTTATTCGTACGGGAGATCGAGGACTCGAAATCCTTTTATCCGGAAAAAAAATATGACTTTTTGCGTTGAAATTACGGCCTTTACTTCCGATACGACGGAAACGTTACGGGAGCGATATATCGGCCAAAACTCTTTTTTGGACGGTTTCTCGACCCGGGAGGGAGGGCCGGACAGGAGGGGACCTTATCGGGGAGCGGAGGTGGACCTCCTTCGGGTTCTTCGCCCTCGGGAAAACTTTTCGGGAGGAATTATTCCCTTTTTCTTGCCGACGGAGTCAAATGCTTGTTATCGAGCGCTTTATGTCGAATTTCCTTCCGTAAAAGATGTCCGGGTTTACAACCGAACCGGAGTAACCTCGCCGGTAATGGATAAGATCGTTTCCCTCTATCTGCCCCATGAGCGCCGGGAAACGAATGACGAAGCAGAAATGACGAGGATAATGAGCCGTATTTTATAGAAAATTAGGCTTCGGCGAGTTCTTTATCCTGCTCTAAAAAGATACGGATGGTTTTTTCTATCCTTTCCCGAGAAAGTTGATTATCATCGGAGGCTTGCTTCGTTCCCGCAATGGCATTGAGAAGTTTAAAAAGAGCCCTTCCGGTCATTCCTTCCGTTCTTCGTGCCAATTCTTCGATATCTTCCGATCGGAAAAAAGTATTGATTTCTTGTTTTGAGAAAAATTGGGGAACGTATTGCGTCAAAATCTTTTTTCTCTCTTCCGGTCCGGGCGGTCGGATGGGGAGCTTGTAATCCATACGGCTTAAAACGGCCGGGTCGATATCTTCCGGGCGATTCGTAGCCAAAATAAGCATGAGTTTTTTTTCCGGTTCACCCGTATGGTTGAGGAATGCATTTAATAATTCGATAGCTTCCTGGCGTATGAGCTTGCCTCGATCTCGGCAGAGTGACTCCGCTTCGTCGATAAAAAGCACCGTGGGAAGAGAGGAGTTGCGAATATTCGCAAAGAGCTTGTTTAATTCGGTGACATGCTCTCCTCGCTGAATGTATTGGGCCAGATCTCCCCCGGACATCATAACGTAGTTGAATCCGGACCGGTCGGCAATCAGCTTGGAAATCATGGTTTTTCCGGTGCCTCCCGGGCCGTAAAGAAGAACGTTTTGGAGGAAGCCGTTGTGTTTGGATATGTTTTGAGCCGTTTTGGTAATATTTTTCAACGTTTCGGAGGTTTCCGGTTCAAAAATGGCGTCATCGGTTCTGTTTTTTGTTACATAATGGGAGGGATGAAGAATGCGAGGAATAACCAGAGAAGAGATTTTGAAAGCAGTGAACAATCCGACAACGGATAAGGTGTTTCGTATGACGACTTCGGGAAGGTATTCGGGATGATCCCACGGGGAAAAGGGGGCTCGATAGAGAGAAAAGGCACTCAGGGCGACAGTAGGAATCAGGGCTTTCCCAAAAGCATATCGGAAGGATGATTTCAGAACGTGATAGGTTTTGGATAAGAAATTATCGGAAGAGCCAAAGTCGGCGACGTTTTTTATTTCCAGGGCCAGTTTCGGTCTTCCGATATTATGCGTCCATACGCTGAATAGATAGCGGATCGTGTGAGGGGTAGCCGTAAAAGCGGCTATTCCCAAGAGTATTTTCGGAAGTGTTTGGATTAAATAGTCCGTTGTCAGCTCATCGGTAAGCCGTAGAAAATCCTTACCCGTTTGTTCAAAAGAATCGGTAATCCCTTCCGAAATCTTTTCATAATGAAGACTTGTTCCGAAGGAGAAAAGAGCCTTATTTATACCGGAACCCATGTTCGTGCCAATATTTTCGAAAGAGGAGGGATCCAGATTATCGCCTATAGATTGAAATATTTCATTGACGGTTTCCGAAGTCGTTTTTCCGATATTTTTTCCGATAATAGAAAAAAAGGATGAAATATTTTCGGTCGGTATTCGTTCCGTCAGGCTGTCTACAAAGCCGTCGGCCAAGCTTTTTCCCCACGCTTTTCCATCTTGAATAGGAACCGTCATACGTCATATCTCCGATTAATTGAAACAGCTTCATTTTTAATTGATTTCTATTAAGATTTATTAAAGTTTTCAATAATTTTACATGTTTCTTTATAAAAAATTTATAATAAATTTTTATTCTTACGGGTAATTGAAAGAGGGAAATTTTTTTATGATGACATCCATTTTTTCCATTCGGTTTTCACCGAGTGAAACTTTTCGTTCCTTTGCGAGTTATGCCGGTTCTTTTTTGAAAAAGGTTGTTATTCCGGTTGGCGGAACTTTTCTTTTAGTCGCCTTGATTCGAGAGATTGCTCGACAAAATGCCTCTTTGCATACGGATCATTGCGAACAAAGTCCGATAGGAGAAACGGAGGAATCAACGAGTGATTGGGTACGAAGATTTGCGATAGACAAATGCGGAGAGAAAGAGGAGGTATGTATACGGCAGATAGGCGATGTTTTTGATACGTTCTTTACTCAACGGCTATGCGGATCTTCGTCGGAAGTCGATCGCCGTCCGTGTTTCGAACAAATGTTTCGCCATCTGGGTAACAAATCGGATAGTCTTTCTTCGGAAGAGTTTGATTATTATACCCTAATCCTTGAGAAAGATCTTCTTTCCCAAAAATGTTCCGAAGCAAGTCAACGGGGAAATCCGGAGGGAATCATAGACTGTTGGAATGATCTTTTCACGAACGTTTACAATAGTAGCGAAAAAATAATGAAAAAAGAATGTAGCGGTCGATATGGTCCGGCTGCGGAAAATTGCCGGAAAGCTCATTTTTCGGATATTTTGGAAACTTACCTGAAGGGAAATTCCTTTTCTTCGGAACCCATTCTCTGTAAAGATTATAAGGTCCCCGAATCGCTTTCGAAGGATGCGAAGGAAAGAGCCGCTCAAATCGATCATCCGGAGTGTATGGCCGGAGCTTTGGCTCTGATGGGTTTATCGTCGGACGAGGCTTTGTCTTGCCAAGGGAAATCCATGAAGAGACGTTACAGAGAGTTAAGCAAAGTATTGCATGCGGATAAAAGGGGGGAGGACGACCTCTTTCATAAATTGGACATTGCAAAGAAGGCTTTGGAAGCGGCAGTGAAAGAAAAATGTCCCCGGGAATCTAAGTCTTAGCAGATCTTTTAATATCATCTGCTCAGAGCACTATGATAGAGTAAGTTAAGGATTTAATTCAATTGAAGAACTTTGTGACAAGTTGTTAGAAATAGGCTCTCACTGTGCCGCGATTGTGCTATGGATTTTAGTCCTTATTTGTGGCTGCTACTGGTTTTGTAAAGTCATTTTTTAATGATCGCGCATGCTTACGCAATAGCCTTTGTCGCAGTACAAAAGGTGGGTGTAGATCGGAATTTAACAGATAATTTAGCTATCCAAGAGGCTGAGAAAATCTTTTTTTGGCTTGTGAGCTCATGCGAGAAATGAATTTTTCAACATCTTCTAAGATTAAAGGGTCTGTTATAGAACGAGTTGCTTGAAGATCAGCTTTATATTCAATGATCAGACTAATAACCATTTGAATGCTCCATCCGGCTCCAAATAACCAAAGAGATGACCTTTCTGAAAATAGTGGACACTATTTAGCTAGACATTTCATTTGTTCTTCATATTTGCAAGGGCTCATATAATTTAATGTTGAGAGAGCTCTTTTCCTGTTATAATAGATTTCAATATATTCAAAAACCTCCTTTTGTGCTTCTTCTAAATTTTTAAATTTC
>CAYGJM010000044.1:0-3625 GCA_964350295.1 uncultured bacterium
ACTTGTTTTACATTGTCTTTGTTAATGCCATATTTTTCCAGCTCCATTCCTAAGGAAAGTCCCATATCATGCAGCTTTTCTTTAATCTCATTCAGAGATTTTTTACCGAAATTTCTATACTTAAGCATCTCGGACTCCTGATTCACGACCAACTCGCCAATGGTTTGAATATGGGCTGAATTCAAGCAATTCGTTGAACGAACGGAAAGCTCAATCTCATTAATTCTCAATGCCAACTTCTGGAAGATTTCATCTTTATCGGAATCTTTTTCCTCGGTTTCCTCTCTAAATGTCAAATTATAACTATTCATTTTTACAAAAGATTCAAAATGGCTGATCCCTATTTGCGAAGCAAAAGCCAGGGCTTCTTTAGGAGTAATCCGCCCGTCCGTAGTGATTTCCAGAATCAATCGATCATAATCGGTATCCTGTCCGACCCGCGTATTTTCCACGTGATAATGTACGAGAGTTACCGGTGAAAAAGCCGAGTCGATAACGATTTCATCTTCTATTTTATTCGGAAGAAAATGTCTTTCGGAAGGCACGTATCCCCTTCCGATGGCTACTTTCAATTGAATCTTCTTTTTCATGGGTTTAGTTACCGTGAAAAGCTCCAACTCGGGATTCACGACCTCAAAAACGTCCGATACCGCGATATCCTTTAAAGTAACGATGTATTGTCCGCCATTTTCTTTAATTTTTTCTCGCGAAATATCCAAGACGACCGATAAGACGTGGTGCCCCTTCGGCTGTACGGCATTATCCAAGGGAAGACGACGTAATTTAGCCCCCTTGATATTCAAAATAATAGCCGTCATATCTTCGATAACGCCTTCAATTGCCATATATTCGTGAGGGACTCCTTCCATCATCACCGAAATGATGGCAGGTGCCTCTATGGCCGTTAATAACATTCTTCTTAGAGCATTTCCGACCGTATGTCCAAATCCCCGTTCAAAAGGCTCTGCAATAAATCGACCAAATTTTTCAGTGGCTTCCTCAATAATAATTTTCTCAGGCATTTCAAACTTTTCATACAATACTGCCATGAAAGAATCTCCTATAGATCTATGGTTTTTATATTTACTATACTCTGCGCCGTTTGCGTGGACGACATCCGTTATGAGGTACCGGTGTTTTATCTCTTATCACCGTAATGAGAAGTCCCGAACTCTGCAGACCTCTTACGGCGGATTCTCTTCCCGCCCCCGGTCCCTTTAAATTCACTTCTACCTCTTTCATTCCTCGAGAAACGGCTACTTTTGCCGCGTTCTGAGCCGCTACCGTTGCCGCAAAAGCCGAAGACTTTCGGGAACCCGAAAAATTCACTTTTCCCGCACTGGCCCAAGAAATCACGTTCCCGAGCGGATCGCAAATGGAGACGATGGTATTATTAAAAGTAGCTTTTACACTGGCAATTCCCGAAGGTACGGAACGGATCAGCTTTTTTTTCGTTTTCACCGTTTTCTTTTTCTGTTGAACAGCTTGCTTAGCCAAAACAATACTCCTTATTTAAAATTATTTAGGTCCGGGTGCTTTTTTCTTTCCGGCTACCGTTTTCTTTTTACCCTTACGAGTTCTTGCATTCGTACGTGTTTTCTGTCCTCTGACGGGAAGACCGGAGCGATGCCTCATTCCCCGATAGCAATGAATGCTTACCAAACGCTTAATGTTATTCTGTACTCGCCGTCGGAGATCTCCCTCAACGACATATTCTTTTTGAAGAAGCAAGGTAATATTTGAAATGTCTTCGGGTCGCAGTCTATGCGTTCTTAAGTTAGGGTCCAAGTTTAACTTATGAAGAATCTCATTGGAACGTTTTCTTCCGACACCGTAAATATAAGTCAGACTGATCTCTACTCTCTTATTATCCGGTATATCTACACCGAGAATCCTGGCCATTTTTACTCCTAATATTTCTAATCTCTTTAAAACCACAAAAAAGCGTGGCTAGTTTAACATAAATCTTATTTTGTGAAAATTGCTTTATCCGGCTTTTCTGCTTCTATCCATCAAACCGTCGTATTTCTTCATAATAAGCTGAGAATCAATCTGTTGGACCGTATCCAAAACAACTCCCACTAAAATAAGAAGGGAAGTCCCTCCAAAAAAATGACTGACGGTCATATCCACGTTTAAAATCTTGGTTACCAGCGTCGGTAAAACGGCAATCAAAGCTAAGAAAAGGGCTCCTATAAAGGTAATCCGATTCATCGTATCTTCAAGATACCGGCGCGTCGGTAAGCCTTGTCGAATACCCGGAATGAATGCACCGTTTTTTTTCATTTCGGAAGCAATTTGTTCCGGACGAAATTGCGTAGCCGTCCACACGTAAGTAAAGCAAATAATCAAGGCAACGAAAGACAAGAGATAAACGGTGGAGCCGGGTGAAAGAATCCGCGTAAGGGCCGCCAATTTCCCGTCGGCCGTTCCTCCGATCAATTGAGCGATCGTTGCCGGAAACATAAGCAGAGTCGATGCAAAAATAACGGGAAGAACGCCCGCATGATTTACTTTTAAAGGGATGTAAGCGCTACCGGCTGATGCCCTGCCCGAAAGAGTCCTTCTGGCATATTGAAGAGGAACCTTTCTTTGTCCTTGAATAATAAGAACGGTAGCCATAATGACCGGTATAAAAATAGCAGCAAGAAGGATCAGGGAAGAAAGAGACATTTGCCCGGGAAGTCTCCCCTGCAAGTTCAACTGTTTAATCAGGAAACCGACCGCACTCGGTATTTGTGACAAAATACCTACGGCAATAATCAAACTAATTCCGTTGCCGATTCCTTTTTCCGAAATTCTTTCCCCGATCCAAATCAGAAAGAGAGTCCCGGTCGTCATCGTAAAAATTACGACGAGATAAAATAACCAGGGTACGCCTCCGATTTGTATATTGTATAACTCAAACATAACGATACCGGGACGCGAAAGATTCATTTGCAAGGCATAGCGAGCCAATAAGACGGAGTGAAAAACCGACATCCCCGTAGCCAAAAGACGGGTCCAACGCCCGATCTTCCGCTTCCCGGATTCTCGATTTTCTCGAATTTCTCTTTGCAATCCGGGCAAGATAACCAATAAAACCTGTATGACGATACTGGCCGTTATGTAAGGCATAATTCCGAGTGCGATAACGGTCATTTGAGCAAAAGCCCCGCCGGAAAAGACATCCATTAACTGGAAGAGATTTTGTCCTCCCTTCGTAATGAATTTAAAATAATTCAGGGCGATTTCTCCGTTTATTCCCGGTACCGGAATGAAGGAGCCGATACGAACGACAATGAGCAATAAAACGGTATATAGTATCTTTTCCCTTAGCTCCTGAACGGAAAATACGCGACGAACACCCTGCAACATTATCTTTTAAAACCTTTGCTGAACTTATGATAAAGTTTTATATGTCAGACCTAATTTTTCTATTTTCTCAATGGCATTTTTTGAATAGGCATTCATCACGAAAGAAACCTTTCCGGTAAAATCTCCATGAGATAACAACTTCACGCCGTGTGACTTTCTTTTGATAAAGCCTTTTTTGCGCAAGGACTCCATGCTAACTTCTTCTCCCTCGCTAAAAAGCTTAGCAACTCGACCCAAGTTAATGGAATCCAAGGGCTTTCGGAAAGCT
>CAYGJM010000044.1:3635-12768 GCA_964350295.1 uncultured bacterium
CTCGGGTAAAACCTCTGGTCGGAAGTTTTTTATAAAGAGGAAGTCCACCCCCTTCGAACCCATATCTATGCTTATATCCCGAACGGGCAGAGGCACCCTTTCCCCCTCTTCCGGAGGTCGTTCCCCGGCCGGATCCGAAACCTCGTCCGACTCTTGCTCTCTTCCTTTTTAATTTTGAATCTAATTGGTGTAATTCCATAATCGTTTCCCCTTTTTATCTACTCAGACACTCTTCTTTCGTTCGGAAAGACTCCAGAGCTTTAAACGTTGCATGGACCAAATTCATCGGATTACTGCAACCCAAGCTTTTTGCCACGACATCCTTAACACCGGCCAGTTCCAAAATAGCCCGAACTTTTGATCCGGCAATAATTCCCGTACCTTTAGGAGCGGGCTTTAAGAGTATCACGGCACCGTCGAAACGCACGGTCACTTCATGAGGGATCGTCGTATCATTCATTTTCACGGTAAGAATTTCTTTTTTGGCCGACTCCACCCCTTTTTTAATGGAATCCGCAAGTTCATTAGCCTTGGCAAAACCATAACCTACATGTCCCTCACCGTCTCCGACCAATACCAACGCCGAAAAACTAAATTTTCTTCCCCCCTTAAGGACTTTGGCACAGCGATTAATAAATAGGACCTTCTCCTGAAATTCAGTTGAAAACTCCTCGGCATTCTTCGTCTTTCTTTTACTTTTTATCATAACCCTTCCCAACTATTAAAGATCCAAGCCGTTCTTTCTGGCCGCATCGGCCAAAGCGGCAATCACGCCGTGATATTTATGTCCTCTTCTATCAAGGACTGCTTTTTTAATTTTTAATTCTTCGCACAACGAGGCCAATTTAGAACCCAGCGCACCCGCCGTTTCCTTGTTTTTAGTCCCTTCGACACTCTTTTCCGGTTTTTTGGATAAAGTAGTAACGCAGACCAAAGTTTTTCCCTCATCATCATCAATCATCTGAACGGAAAGATTTCGATTGGACTTCGTTACGCACATACGGGGACGTTCCGCCGTTCCGTGTATTTTATTCCTAATACGCAAAACTCTCTTCCGTTTCCTTTCTAAGGATTTTATAAAACTATTTTCCATGACATATCCTTTTTACTTTTTCGCAGCGGCCTTACCGGCTTTTCGGCGTACATATTGACCGAGATAATGAACTCCCTTTCCCTTATAAGGCTCAGGCTTTCTCATATGATGAATTTCCGATGCGAATTGACCGATTAACTGTTTATCCGAACCCGATATGGTAATTAAAGTGTTATTTTCCACCTTAACTTCGACTCCGGAGGGAATTTCTTTTAAGGTCGGGTGAGAAAAACCCAGCTGTAAATTTAGTTTCGCACCCTGAACCGCGGCTCGATAACCGACCCCCTTTAACTCCAGCTTTTTAATAAATCCATCCGTTACCCCTTTCACCATATTGGAAACCAACGTCCTGTAGAGGCCTTGAAATTTCGTCGATCCGCCCTGTTTCTTCTCATCGACAAGAAACATCATTTTATTGCCTTCCAGAAGAGCCTTCACTCCCCGTAAGAGGACGAGACTTAAAGTTCCCTTCGGTCCTTTTACGGAAATAGTATTTCCTTCTATTCTGCACTCCACCCCTTTCGGAATTTCTACGGGTTCCTTTCCTATTTTAGACATGTCCTTACTCCTATTCCCTTTCCTACCAGGCGATACACAACAGTTCGCCGCCGATCTTACGTTTTCTGGCTTCGGCACCTTCCATAATCCCTTGCGAGGTGGAAAGAACACTTGCTCCCATTCCCCCTAAAACATAAGGAATTTCCTTATAAGAAATATACTTTCTGATTCCCGGTTTGGATTCTCTTTTTAAAGCTTTAATCACCGGCGCTCTTTCCTGATCATAACGAAGATATACTCTCAAAAAAGGCTTATCTTCCCGAACCACCTTATAATCGAGAATAAATCCCTTTTCTTTCAAAACGGAAACAATCTGCTCCTTGATTTTAGAAAGGGGAATATCGACGTAGCGCTTTTGCGCCCTTGATGAATTTCTTATTCTTGTTAACAAATCGGCTATTGGATCACTAATATTCATCTTCTTTCGGCGCAAAAAAATCGGTCCTTTTCAGAATTCCGAATAAAACGCCGCTCCTCTGGTTAATATTTTATCGCTTCGAGTTCCCGTCATTTACCGACGGTCTCTTTTATCTTTTACTTCTTAAAGGGCATTCCGAAAGCCGTCAATAGTTCCAGACATTCGGCATCGGTTTGCGCACCCGTTACAAAAGTAATGTGCATCCCCTGAGCCCTTTTTACTAAATCCAAATTAATCTCCGGGAATATCTGCTGATCATCCAGTCCCAAAGAATAATTTCCCCTTCCGTCACATTTCTTATTAAATCCTCGAAAGTCTCTGATCCGAGGAGCTACGACATGGATAAATCGATAAAGAAAATCATACATCCTGTCTCCTCGAAGGGTGACTTTCAAACCGACGGGTTGTCCTTCCCTCAATTTAAAATTAGCCACCGACTTTTTTGCGGCACAGAGAACCGGCTTTTGCCCGGACAGCATGGTCAATTCCTGGATACAATCCTGAATGGCATTTTTATCCTTAATTGCCTGAGCAATACCCATGTTAATAACGATCTTTTTTAATTTCGGAATTTGCATAACATTTCGGTACTGAAATTTTTTATGCATACTTCCGGAAATCGTTTCCTTATATAATGTCTTTAAATGCGTCATGGTATCTTCTATTTCTTTCTTTTAGCCGTTTTTTTTAAGTTTCTGTAAACATTCGTTTTTTCTTTATGATCATAGACCAATTCCTTTTCTTTTTTGGCATTAAGTCTCAATCTGAATTTAACGGGAGTTTCCTCCGCATAAAGACGAACGTTTGAAATATGAATCGTTCTCTCTCCTTCTTCGATTCTTCCCGGTTTCCCTTGCTGAGGCTTTATATGTTTTTTTCGAATATTTACCCCTTCGACGAGAATTCGATCTGAACTCTTTGCCAAAACGACTCCGACTTTTCCCTTGTCATTTCCGGCCGTTACGAAAACCTTATCTCCCGATTTTATCCATTTACTCATCTTACTCTCCGATTTTAAATCACTTCAGGGGCCAATGACGTTATTTTCAAGTACCCTCTTTCTCTGACTTCCCGGGCAACAGGACCGAATATTCGCGTTCCTTTCGGATTCCCCTTATCATCTATGATGACGCAACTATTGGTATCGAACCGCAGTTTGGAGCCGTCATTTCTTCGAATATATGCCGTAGAACGTACGACGACCGCCTTTACGACCGAACCCTTTTTAGCCACGGCTTTGGGGTCGGATTCTTTTACCGAACAAATAATAACGTCTCCGACGGAAGCGTATCTTCTCCTGGAACCGCCTAATACCTTAAAACACTTTACTCTCTTAGCACCCGTATTGTCGGCAACTTTTAATTCGGACTCTTGCTGTAACATTTCGCTTATCCTTCCATTTTCTTGATAACAAGCCAGCGTTTCATTTTGGAATAAGGCCGGCACTCTTTAATAAGAACCTTGTCTCCGACTTTCAACGGACCCAGTTCATTGTGAGCATAATATTTTTTTTCTCGAGTAATCACCTTTGAGTAAACCGGGTGACGAAAAGTCGTAGCCACTTTCACAACCACCGATTTTTCCATCTTATCGGAGACCACCACTCCATTTCTCTCTTTTCGTTGTCCTCTGAGAGACTTCAATGTTTCTTCCATTCCTTACTTTCCTTTTTTTTTCATGCTTATGGAGGTTAAAATTCGAGCTATATTCCTCTTGTGTTGCTTAAACAAATGAGGCTTTTCCACCTTCTGCATTAATTTGGCCTCGCACCTTAGGTCATAAAGATTTTTCGCCGAAATTTTGTACTCTTCGAGCAAATCTTCCAGTGTCTTTTCCGTCGTTCGTTCTTTTTTCTTCGCCATTTTCACTCCTTATACTCTTTCCACTCGGTCTACGAATCTCGTCCTTAACCCTAACTTTGCAGCGGCTCGACCCAGACCCATTTGAGCCATTTCTCGAGAAACATTCGCCACTTCAAAAAGGATTCTTCCCGGACGAACAACCGCAACCCATTTATCGGGGGAACCTTTTCCTTTTCCCATCCTCACTTCGGCCGGTTTTTTCGTAATGGGCTTGTCGGGAAAAATGCGTATCCACACTTTTCCTTTTCTTTGAAAAAAACGATTGATTGCCACACGGCACGCTTCAATTTGGGTATTGGTCAAACGACCCCTTTCAAGGATTTGAATTCCGTACTCTCCGAAATCCACAAAGTTTCCCGCTTTACTGAGACCTTCGTGTTGTCCTTTTTGCTGTTTTCGGAATTTCGTTTTTTTGGGCATCAGGGCCATCTTATTTTCCTCCCTGCTCGGTTAACATTTCTTCCCCTTTATTAATCCAAACCTTAATCCCTATCGTTCCATAAGTCGTTTCGGCACGAGCCGTTGCATAATCGATATCATTACGTAGAGTGTGTAGAGGAATGGATCCTTCCTTATACCACTCGGTCCGGGCGATCTCCGCTCCTCCGAGCCTTCCGGAAATCTGAATTTTAACGCCGTGAGCACCGGCATCTCGAGAGGACTGTATGCCTTTTTTCAAAGCTCTTCGAAAAGCGACCCTTCTTTCGATTTGCTTGGCAATGCCTTCCGCAACCAAAAGGGCATCTAAATCAGGTCTCTTGACTTCTTCAATTTCAATCCAAACTTCCCGTCCCGTATAACGGCTCAGTTCCTTCTTTAGAGACTCCACTCCGGCCCCTTTCTTTCCGATCACCAAACCGGGGCGGGCGGTATGAATCGTAATTTCTATCTTTTCACTCATTCGGCGAATCTCGAACCGGGAAGCTCCTTCGCACGCCGGCGATTTTTTCAGATAATTACGAATCTTAAAATCCTCGACGAGGAGGCTTCCGTATTCCTGCTTATTGGCATACCAAACGGAAAGCCATTTTTTATTTCTTACTAAACGAAATCCTACCGGGCAAACTTTCTGTCCCATTATTCACTCCCTACGATGACGGTAAAATGACTCATTCTCTTCAGAATGGGCGATCTACCCCCTTTATTTCTGGCCTTAGCCCTCTTAATACGAGGACCTTCATCCACTTTTACTTCTATGACTTTTACGTTTTCACGTTTAACATTGACGGCCATTTCCAGATTCGCAACGGCACTGTTCAATGTTTTTTGTAACAACCGACCGGCCTTCAAACCACTCAGCTGCAGCTGCGCCTTCGCATGTTCGACCGATAGCCCTCGTATTAAATCAGCTGCTAAACGAGCCTTCAAAGGAGGGACTCTTAAGTATTTTGTTATCGCTCTTGCTGTCGTCATCTTATGATCCCCTATCACCTATTTTTTTTGCGAATGTCCTTTAAATAACCTTGTCGGAGAAAACTCGCCGAGTCTATGCCCAACCATGTTTTCCGAAACGAACACGGATAAGAACTTTCGACCGTTATGCACTTCAAAAGTCTGTCCCACCATATCGGGAATAATCATGGATCTTCTCGACCAAGTCTTAATTACTTTTTTATTTCCGGATTCAAGAGTCTCCTTTAACTTCTTCAACAAATGATGATCTACAAAAGGACCTTTTTTTAACGATCTTGCCATTTACTTCTTCCTTCGATCTTTAATAATAAACTTATTTGATTTCTTTTTAGATCTCGTTTTGAAACCTTTAGCCTGAACCCCCCAAGGAGATCTCGGGATATATCCGTTATGTTTTCCCTCTCCTCCGCCGTGCGGGTGGTCAACGGGGTTCATGGCCGTTCCCCGAACGGTCGGACGAATCCCCTTCCATCTTTTTCTTCCGGCTTTTCCCTCGACGCGAAGAGAATTTTCCGCATTGGAAAGCGAGCCGATCGTCGCCTTGCAAGTTTCCTTAACCATTCTAACCTCGCCTGAAGGCATGCGCAGCGTGGCATAGCCCGAAGAAACGGCCATTAACTGGGAAGAAGATCCGGCAGAGCGAACGAGAGTTCCCCCTCTTCCGGGATACATCTCAATGTTATGAACGAAAGTCCCGAGAGGAATATGCCTTAGCTCCAAACAACATCCCACGTTAAAAGGAGCTCCCGTTTGCGTGGCAACGACATCACCTGCCTTCAATCCTTCCGGTGCAAGAATATATCTTTTCTCTCCGTCCGCGTAATTCAGAAGAGCAATATGCGAAGTTCGATTCGGATCATACTCTACCGAGGCAACCTTGGCAGGAATTCCGATTTTGTCTCTTTTAAAATCAATAATTCGATACTGTCTCTTATGCCCGCCTCCTTTATGCCGGCAACAGATATGCCCGTTATTATTACGGCCATTTATTCTATTTTTAGGCTTCAGCAAACTCTTCGTCGGCTTTACCAGGGCTCTCCCTTCGGAGCTTCTGCGAGTTAACTCATGATCGCTCGGAAGTACCAGCTGTCTTTTACCCGATGTTACGGGACGAAATTTCTTAGGCATTGATTTACTCCGCTATTATTCTATGCTATCACCGACACCGAGAGTGACGATGGCTTTTTTAAACCCGGAACTTTTCCCGTATACATTCTTTCCTCTCACCCTTTTGGGCTTCGGTTTTACGCGAACGGTATTCACTCCGGACACTTTTATCTTTCGATCGGAATAGATAGTTTCCAATGCTTCCGCAATCTGCTTTTTATTCGCACCCGAATTTACCAGAAAAACATATTTCGGCTTCTTACATCTGGATAGGGAAGGACTCCCTTCTGCCTTGCACAATTCCTGCAACAGAATCGACTTTTCCGTCACATATCTTGAAATAACCACTCCATAAGGAGATGTAAAGGAAGATTTATTGCTCATTTTTCATCCACTCCATATATTGCTTTAAACCGGATTCGGTAATCACGACATGTTGAGCCAACATTAACTGATATCCGTTTACGTTTGTAACACAGGAAAAATCAACACGCGGAAGATTGCGAACGCTCTTTCGCAAGTTCACATACTTCGCTTCCGAAGCCTCGGGGTCACGACCGAAAGAGTCCACCAGAAACAAGGTTCTTTTATCCAAAGAACACTCCTTCATAAAATGAACAACCGTCTTCGTGCGAGGCGCCTTCATTTCTCCGTCATGCAAGACAATCAACTTTCCTTCTCGAATTTTCTCTCCGATCAAATACTCAATGACGTGCCTTCTTTCTTTTTTATTAATGCGCACATGCTGATCAAACTTAGGTCTCGGCCCAAAAACAACGCCCCCTCCCTTGTATTGCGGAGAAGAAAGTCGCCCTTGTCTCGCATTCCCGGTCCCCTTTTGCTTGTGAGGCTTTTTCGTTGAGTGACTTACTTCGGACCTCCCCTGCGTAGAGGCCGACCATTGTCGCTTGTTTTTACGAATAGCAACGATATAATCCTTAACCATCTGCCGATTTGCCTCGGCGTCAAAAAGAGAATCGTCGACTTCCGCATCTTTTAATTTTTTTGCTTCCAGATTGAACTTACTCAGCTTCTTCATACTAAACCCTATGATTTTTTAATCGCCTTGCTTACATAAACCAAGGCACCCTTACTCCCGGGAACCGACCCTTTAACCAAGAGAATTTGCTTTTCCTCATTTACGACCATTAGCCGAACTCCCTGAATCGTCTTGCGATCAAAACCCATCCGAGACGCTCTTTTTCCGCCGGGGAAACAGCGGCCCGGAGTCGTTCTCATTCCCGTAGATCCCGCGTGCCTATGGAAGCCGGACCCGTGAGCGGCAGGCCCTCCTCGGAATCCGTGAAGCTTCATCACCCCTTGATAACCCTTTCCCTTACTAATACCCTGAACATCCAAAAAGCTCCCCTCTTCAAAGAAAGTCACACCCATTTCCTGCCCAACCGCATACCCGTCGACTCCGTCCTTCAAACGACTTTCCTTAAGATACTTTCGAGCCTCCGTGCCGGCTTTCTTAAAATGCCCGAACGGTCCTTTTTTTACTTTGCTCTCGATCTTTTTTAGGTCTTTTCCCGTTACTTTCCGGTAACCGAATTGCAAAGCTTCATACCCGTCTTTCTCTTTCGTTTTTATCTGACAAATGACATTCGGCTCCATATGAATAACCGTACAAGGCACCACACCCCCGTTTTTATCGAAAATAACCGTCATCCCGACTTTTCTGCCCATTAACTTAACAACTTTGTTCTGCATATTTCCTCTGAATCCTTACTAAAAAGGGGTGATTTATTCGATCCTATTTCTTCTTTGATCCCAAATGAAATTGGAAACGAAAAATTTAACAAAAAAGTAAATTTAAAAACAACCGAAATTCTTCTCCGGTCGAAGTTTTTTTTGCTCCCTCTCCATTTTGATAAAATAAAGCGTAACTTTATTTTTTTTATTCGACCCCAAAAACAAGAAAAAAATATTTGCCATATTTAAATCTTTTACTTTATCCTCCGGTTGCCGTTTTTTGCAGAGCAACAAAAATGATCCGAAATACCTTTTTCTTCTCTCGATTCTTACGAAAACCGAAGACCCTTTTCCCGCTTTTCCTTTTCTTTACGCTTCTTCTTTTGATCTTCTCCGCCTCATATAAAAAAATAGACTCCGAGTATTTTTCCTCCTCGAAGAAAGCTTTCTCTCTCTGCCGTAAGGAGAACCTCCCCTTGACAAGCAAAGAGACCTTCGGCGAAAACGGAGTGCATTATTTTCGAAATCTGTATGTTCGAAAAAAAACTTTTTTACACGTCGATTTCCCCGGTCAAGGGCAAAAAAAGATTTTACTCGAACCCGGAGAGATTTATTCCTATACCGAAAATAGCATCCGCAAAAAAATGCTTTTCGGACACGCCCTACCCTCTCTTCCTTCTAAAGTATATACCTTGGAAGGGACATCCTTAATTTTTCTGCCGACAAAAAAAAATCGACGATTCATCCCTCACTATTTTCACTATATGGAAGAGCTCCTGCTGGCCTGGAGTGCCCTCTCTCGATACGATACCCGGGAAAATGTTCTCCATGTTATTTTTCCGGAAAATGACCGTTGGAAAGGAAACTTTCATGACATCAATCGGATCCTTATCAAAGCTCTTTTTCCTCGATCTCAAATTCTCGGTAAAAAAGATTTTAAAAAATTAAGCGGAGCCTACACGGTCCGCTTCGAACGAGCTCTCGTTA
>CAYGJM010000045.1:0-306 GCA_964350295.1 uncultured bacterium
CTCTCCTTATAAGCGTGCGCGTCCTCGGAATTGAAAGCACTTGCGATGAGACGGCTGCCGCCGTAGTATCCTCGGGATCGGAAATCCGTTCCAACGTGATTTACTCCCAAACGGACCTCCACCGAAGTGCGGGAGGAACCATTCCCGAAATCGCCTGTCGTCGCCACATCGACATTATCATTCCCGTTATCGATCAAGCCCTGCGAGAGGCCCGTTGCTCCTTAAAAGACATCGAACTGATTGCCGCCGCCAAAGGTCCCGGATTTATGGGAACCCTTCTCGTCGGCCTCAATGTGGCTAAAACCA
>CAYGJM010000045.1:316-12513 GCA_964350295.1 uncultured bacterium
CTTTCATAGGAATCAATCATCTCGAAGCCCACCTCTACGCAGCCATGATGCAACAAATGCCCGATCGCTTCCCCTGCCTCGGCATTATCCTCTCGGGCGGACATACGGCCCTGATTCGCATTACGGGAATCGGCGCCTATCAACTTCTGGGAACCACCGTGGATGACGCCATCGGAGAGGCATTTGATAAAGTTGCCACCCTTCTGGGATTAGCTTATCCCGGAGGCCCCTTCATCGAGAACCTGGCTTTTTCCGGGGACCCCTATAAATACTCCTTCAATACGGGTCGAGTAAAAAACCATCCCCTGCATTTTTCTTTCAGCGGACTGAAAACAAACGTTCTGTATGCGGTTAAAGGACAAAATCTATCCTCTCCCCGCGTTCTTTCCGACTCCGATAAAAAAGATATCGCCGCCTCCTTTCAGAGGGCCGCCTTTTCCGATATCGTGAACAAAACTCTTCTGGCCCTGGAGGAAGGCGAATATCACGGAATCGTTTTGGGCGGAGGAGTTTGTGCCAACCAAATGCTGAAAAAAATGTTCGCGGAAGCCCTGCCGAAAATTCCGCAATTTTGGCCCTCTAAAATAATGGCCTCGGATAATGCCGCCATGATCGCAGGTCTTGCCTACCACCGGTACCGCGAACAAAACCAAGGCGATCCTTACACCGTCGCCGCCTCGCCGAGAATTCCCGGTCTTCTATAAAAAACTTGACATTTTCTTTATAATCAGGTTACAATGAATCTCGGAGGTTCTTCCCATGGCAACACTTTCCCCGGTCTCGGATACGAGATTCGAATCTCAAGACGGCCTGCAAAAGCAGGAAGCACTGGACCTTTTTCTCCGAACCTGCCCTTCCGAGCCTCCTGCCCCTTTACGATTGGACTCCGAATCGGGCTGGCTGCGAACCGTACAAAAAATAGAGGAAGCTCTTCGATCCTCTCCCGATTCCGGTGAACTGCTTCGCGCCGCAAAAGAATTAGCCGAGAGCAGAGAGAGTTTGACCTCTTATACGCTTTGGATCCCGGCCTATCAAATATCCACGTCTCTTTGGAATCCGGAAGAGAAGGTTCTTGATCCGCCACGAGTTTTCATCCTGCCGACGACTCTTTTTCATTCGGAAATGCCCAAAACCATTTCCGATATCAAAAGTATGCAAGAAATCCTCCCGGACTCAAGATCCTTTGCTCCCCTGCAAAAGAAGTTCATACCCGTGAATGAAGAAACGGCCCATGCCGTTACCGAAAATATGGGGAAAAGCCCCCATCTCCTTTATCCCTGCCGAGACTAAAAATGCGATCACTTTGCCTTGTGCTACCTACAATCCCAGGAAGGCATCTTGTACCTTCAATACTCCGGATTCCCTCCGGAAAGCATCCGGACGGTCATGGTCGTGGGGAGGCATATAAATCCGATTTCCCGACAAAATAACAATTATCATATCGCTTCCGGGTTGGCTTTCGATCAAAAAATTTTTCTGACGGACCCCTCGGTAGATGCGAAAAGGGCCCTTCCGGTCGAGGAATGGCTCGCAAAGCTTTTTCCGGAACAGAATTCCGATTCTTTCCCCCGATATACGGTACCGTCTCGGGAGTGGGAGAAGATATCGGGGAAAAAACTTTCGGAAGGTCCCCCTTACGTCGTTATCGGTTCTCACATATACCGGATCCCCCGATATTACGGCTTTGACAAACCGTTTATCGAAGAAAATACGCCTCGTCTTATGGCTCAGGATAGACTGCAGCTTTGTCTGACCCACAACAAGTGCGTCCGAGAGCACAAGAAAACCGGTCCCTTATCGGAAAACCTGAGCCCGGAAATACGGGAACTCTTATAATCTTCTTCAATAAAATGGACTTATTTCATTGACAACAAGACAGTTAAGATGAATTTTCCTGATTTCTTTTTTTTAAAACTTTTCCTTGTAAAGAATTTTCGCCTTTCTCTATAATATCGCTTTCATTTAGACCAATTACGTAAAAAAGATGGCCAGAGAAAATATTAAATTAAAAAGTGAAGAAAGCTCTCAATACTACTACACGACGAAAAATAAGAAGAAACATCCCGATCGCCTTACCGTGAAGAAGTATGACAAGGAATTGAGAAGACGGGTCATCTTCAAAGAAACGAAATAATAAGAACTGCCTCCTTTCAGCGCGCCTAACGGCGCGCATCAAGCGCCTTTTCCTAGAAGGGGCGCTTGTTTTTTTTGAGATATGTTTGAGCTTTCCTTCATAAAAAAATATCTATACCCCGGTTTTAGAAAGCTTTCCGTTTCCGTCGTTTCTTTAGTTTCCGTCGTTACCGTTACTCTCGTCGTCTGGTTGATTTTAGTTTTTCTCTCCGTTACGAACGGAATGGAAAAAAATTGGACCGAACGATTGACCGCTTTGAGTTCCCCCCTTCAGATTCTTCCTACCGAAGCCTATTACGATTCTTTTTACTACCGGTCCGACGCCCTCTCCGAAAAAGCCGACTATACCTATAAGAGCATTGCGGAAAAAAGAATTGCCCCCTTTTCTTATGACCCGCTTAGCGATGAACCTCCCTCCGAGCTCTCCTCTACCGACGTTTTCGTCGACCCCGTCAAAGAGGTCTTTGCCTCTTTGGATACCCTCGGTCCGGGGGTTCGAAGCGAAGACTTTGAGCTTTCTTTGGCCAATGTCCGGTTTCGTCTGTTGCGATCCCTGAATACGGCCGATTTAGGACAACAAGCGAACGCCCAAAGCTTTCTTTCTCAGATTGCCTACTTGACCTCCTTCGATCCTTCGAACGAAGATTTACGCAAAACGATCCTTCCTCCGAGCATGAGGGATCTGACCAATATTTTTTCCCTTTTGGCTTCTTCCGGAGAAGACATCCAAAAAGACGGTCCCGACTATGATCCCCTCTTGAAAACGGAAACGTTCCATGAAAAATTACGTTTATTTTTACGGCACGCATCGATTTCTCACTTAAAAACGGGTGAATTCGGCTACTATTTTCCGCGACGATTTCTTCCGAAGGAAGGCTCCTTAACGGCCCTGCTTTTTCCCGACTCGGTATTGGAAATTTCCGAAGAAAAGTCTTTCCGGGAAAAACAAAAAAAAGACCCTTCCCTAAAAACCGTCCGGATCGACTTAGCTACCGATCTTGCGGAAGTGGACGGGCGGAAAGAACCCCTCAAAAATTTTCACCTCCGACTGAAAAAAGATATTTTGCTGCCGATTCTTCCGATGACTTCTTCTTTGAAAGAGGTTTTCTATCCGGGACGGCTTTCCTTTTGCATCAAAACAAAAATACAACAGATTCCCCTGGAAGGAGAGGTCCCTTTCCAAAACCTGGAAATCGGGAAAGTCGTTCTGAAAGAACCCGCCGATCCCGTTTCCTTTCCTTTGTGGTCCTTTCCGGGCAAGGAATGCCACCTCCCCCACGATCCGGATGTAGGTGAAGGAGTCCTCTTGCCGAAGTCTTTTCGAGAAAACGGCGTTTTATGCGGAGACAGAGGCTATATTTCTTATCATGCACAAACGGCCTCCGCCTTTCGAGAAATGCGTCTTCCCGTTTTCGTGGCCGGATTTTATGATCCGGGTCTCATCCCCAACGGCGGAAAAATTATTATCGCCCCCAAAAAAATGATCTCCTCAATCAATGCCTCGGTGAATATCAAAGATCCGATGATCGGCAACGGTATCGGCGTTCGATTCAAGGACCTTCATCGCGCCGATCATATTAAGGAACACCTGTTGCGAGAATTTACGAAAAGAGGGATCGATTCTTTTTGGGAAATCAAGACGTATAAGGAATATGATTATGCCAAAGACTTTATCGAACAGGTTTCTTCGGATAAGGTAATTTTTTCCCTTATAGCAGTCCTGATGATTCTCGTTGCCTGTACCAATATTATTTCCATGTTGATTCTCTTGGTCAACGACAAGAAAAAAGAAATAGGTATTTTGGAAGCGATGGGTTGTTCGAAAAAAAGTATCATTGCGATTTTCGGAGGCTGTGGCCTGGCCATCGGCCTGTTAAGCGCCGGGGCGGGCTCTCTGATGGCCTACTTCACCCTAAAGAATATCGGAACTCTTATGAAGTGGTTCAGTCGTTTGCAGGGGCACACAGCTTTTAATCCCGCCTTTTTCGGAGATACCCTCCCCGACTGTTTAAACGGGGATGCATTTCGTTTCGTTTGGGCGGCCACCTTGATCATGTCCCTATTGGCGGGATGGATACCGGCTTATAAAGCCGGACGTTTGCGAACAAGTGACATTTTAAAAACGGACCGTTAAATGCTGAAAGCTACCGGAATCATTAAAACCTTTCGTGATCCTCGCCCTTTTTCTCTTCTGAAAGGTCTTTCCCTCGAAGTGAAACGAAAAGAAAAAATAGCCGTTATGGGTTCTTCGGGCGCCGGAAAAACGACTTTACTTCATATTTTGGGAACCTTGGAAACGGCCGATGCGGGAAGTATCGAAATCTTCGGGAACAAAGCCGATCGCAACCTCCATCGGTTACGCAATGAGTGGATCGGTTTTATTTTTCAATCTTTTTTCCTGATTGAACATTTCACCGTTCTGCAAAACGTTCTGATCCCCGCGGCAATCGCTCGCAAGCCGATTCATAAAAAGTCGGCTGCCTATCAAAGAGCCCTTTACCTCTTGGATCGAGTCGGTCTAAAAAACCGGATGCTCTTTCCGGCCTCTCACCTTTCCGGCGGAGAGAAACAAAGAACGGCCATTGCCCGCGCTCTTTGTAATAACCCCCCTCTTATCCTTGCCGACGAGCCCACCGGAAATCTCGATCGAGAAACGGGAAGGACGATCCAAGACCTGCTTTTAGAAATTCCGGAAGAGGAAGAAAAAGCTCTTGTCGTCGTTACCCACGATCCGGAATTCGCAAGAAAATGTGACCGCATCTTCTTATTGGAAGACGGTCTTTTACGAGAAGATCCCTGGAATTCCGTCTTCTCCTGAATGAGCTCTTTTTAAAAGCCTTTCGGCTTCTTTTTCATCAATGAGAACAAACTTTTTTTCTTCTTCTTCGTAACAATACACATCGGCTCCCGCAATATCGAACCACCACCCGTGAAGACGAAGTTTTTTCTCTTTCAGACGCTCGGCTACGGAAGGATAGGCTTTTAAATGTTCTATTTGCTGGAGTACGTTAGCCCGAGAAAGTTGATCATGCAACGTTGGTACGGTATCGATAAAATCACCGTTGCGTATTTTCTCCAAAGCCGGAATGCCGTAATGCAACCAGGACTCCAGATGAGGGACGGCATGACCGTCAATTCCCCCCAATAACGCCTTCATGGCTCCGCATTCCGAATGACCGCAAACGATAATATCCCGAACATTCAAGAAAAAGACGGAAAATTCGATAACGGCCCAAGCACTGCTATCCAAAGAAGAAAAAGACGGCGGCGGAATCAGATTGCCCACATTTCTTAAAACGAATAAGTCGCCGGGATTGGTCGAAGCAAATAAATTCGGTACGACGCGACTGTCGGAACAGGCAATAAAAAGAGTATCCGGTTTCTGCCCTAAAGCCAGGTCGGCAAAAAGGGCTCTTTTTTCGGGCGTTAAATTTTTTCGAAACTCGACAATACCTTGTATTAACTTTTTCATGTTACTCCTCTGTGAGTCCGGAAGAAATAAAAAGATACTCGAAACAAACCGAAGGTTTGACAAAAAGACGTAGGGCTCGAATGGCTTTGTCTAATGCTTTTAAAAAATTCTCATAAGACCGAGATTCTTTTTGCAGGTACCTTTCCTGCCATAAACGTTGGACATGCAGAAACCAATCGATCATCTCCTCGCGAGAGGCCTTGTCTTCATACTTATCCCGCAATTCGGATAAAAATCCGTGAATTTCGGTATAGGTGAGTCTCGGTTTTTCGAGCAATTTGCCGAGAAGATCAAACACCTCGGAAGAGGAGGATATTGCTTCGGAAGACAAGGTAACCATCGGAAGACGGGAAAGGATCGTCGGCAACATTTTTTCGGGATGAGCAGTCATCAGAATAAATACGGTTTCCGGGGTCGGCTCCTCCAAGGTTTTTAAAAAGGCATTCGCTGCCGCTTCCTGCATGCATTCCGCCCGCAGAAGAAGAAAAAACTGCTTTTTCTCTTCTTGAGGATAAAAACGGCTTTGTTCGGAAATTTCTCGTATCGTTTCTACCGTATAGAGCTCGCTCTTTCCCCCGGGTTCAAAGCGATGAAAATCGGGATGGCCGTCGACCGTAAGCCTTTCTCTTTGACGATCGGCAGAAGAAGGGGGTGTTTCCGTCGCGGCAAGAATAAAATCCACGATTCTTTTTTCTCCTTCTTCCGGACAATCGGAAACGAGTAAAAAAGCTCCCGGAATTTGATTTTGCCGTACATAGCTTTCCAAAAGATCCAAAACACCCTCCTTTAAAGCCATTCTGCCAGGCGATCTCGAGCCTGCTCGAAAACCCTGTCGGGAGAGTGTACGGCATCAATAAGACAAATACGATCCGGAAAGTCTTGAGCCAACCGTTGATAACCGGCCCTTACTTTTTTATGAAAGACTAACCCTTCGGATTCCAATCGATCTTGCTTCTTTTCTCGTGAAAAAGCTCTTCTTAATCCCTCTTCGGGGGAAATATCCAAAATAAACGTCAGGTCGGGTACCAACCCCCGGCAGGCCAAAACACACAATTTTTCCGTATACTCTCTTCCTAATCCTCGAGCAAAACCCTGATAGGCTATTGTCGAGTCATTAAAACGGTCGCAAAGAACAACCTCTTTGCGTTTCAGGGCCGGGTCAATCACTTCTCCTATTTGTTGCGCTCGGGAAGCCAAATATAATAATAATTCGGCCGTTTCTCCGATCGAACAATCCTGCTGATGCAATAAGAGAGAACGGATCTTTTCTCCCAAAGGAGTCCCTCCCGGCTCTCGGGTTTTCCGACAAACGCGCCCTTTTTCTTCCAGATAGCGTTGAAGACGATCGATCAATGTGGATTTTCCGGCTCCCTCCCCCCCTTCAAAGGTAAGCAACAAACCTTTTTTTCCCGTCATGGGGAAACCGTTGGCCCTTCCTCGACCCCTTCTTCTGCCGGACAAAGGGCTCCTCCGGAAACCTTTTCCATGGCGGAGAGGGTATCCCCCTCTTTAAGCTGCACGAGTTTTACTCCTTGCGTCGCTCTTCCCAATACTCTCAGGTCATTGATATTAAATCGAATCGTCTGCCCCTGAGAAGACATCATTAAAACGCTATCCATGTCGGTAATGGATAGGGCTCCGATCACCGGACCGTTCCTCTCATTGGCAATAATGGATCGCACGCCGACTCCTCCCCGATTCGTTTGTCGAAAATCGGCTACCTCGGAACGTTTTCCGAAGCCGTTTTCACAAACGACCAACACCTGTTCGTCCCCGTTAACGATTTCACAGGAAACGACTCGGTCATCTTCCTTCTTTAAAGAAATCCCGCGTACGCCTCTGGCCGTACGCCCCATCGGACGAACCAACTCTTCGGCAAATCTTACCGCCATTCCCTCCCGGGTGAACAGCATAACCTGTTGCTCTTCGGAAACCAAACGTGCGGTAATCAACTCATCCCCCTCATCAATAGTCAGAGCAAAAATTCCCTTCTTACGAGGATGAGAAAAAGCTTGTAAATCGATTTTTTTTACGATCCCTTTCTTCGTGGCCATAAAAATGCACACTTGTTGATCAAAACGATCGACTTTTACGATCGTTGCAATATTTTCGCCCTTTTGAAGATCTTCGAGAAGATTAATTAAAGGTTTTCCCTTCGAACGACGACCCGACTCGGGGATTTGCCATACTTTTAGCCAATAACACCTTCCCAAAGTCGTAAATACTAACAAGTAATCATGCGTATCGGCAATATAGAACCCTTTTAAAGAGTCCTCTTCTTTTTTAATATCAAAACCGATAACGCCGCTTCCTCCTCGTTTTTGTTCTCGGAAAGTATCCACCGGCATTCTCTTGACATAATCATCCTGGGATACGGTTACGATGCAAGGTTCATTCGTGATTAAGTCTTCGATATTGAGTTCCCCTTCGGCAGCAACGATGCAAGTTCTTCGCGGCGTCTTATCGACTTCCGCCACGCGATCCAATTCGGCATGAATGATTTCCCGAACCCTTTGCTCCGAAGCCAAAATCTCTTTATAGTCCTTGATCTTTTTCAAAAGATCTTCATACTCGTTCGTAATCTTTTCCCTTTCCAATCCCGTGAGTTGATACAAGCGCAATTCCAAGACGGCATTCGCTTGTCTCTCCGTTAAGGCAAAGAGTTCCATCAAGGCTTTTTTAGCTTCCTCTTTATCATTTTTCGAACGAATGATTTTTACGACTTCGTCCAAATATTGGACGGCCTTGAGGTAACCTTCTAAAATATGCGCTCTTACTTCGGCTTTGTTCAATTCGTATCGAGTTCGTCTTCGAACGACCTCCGTTCGGTGCTCGATCCAGGACCCGATCATCGATTTGATATCCATAATACGGGGTAATCCCTTGTCAAGGGCCAGCATGATACAACCGAAGGTTACCTGAAAATCGGTAAACTTGTACAATTGATTCAAAACGACTTCAGAAACTTCCCCTTTCTTCAGATCGATTACGATCCTCAATCCTTCCTTATCCGATTCGTCCTTAATATCGGAAATTCCGGTAATATCCTTGTTATGAATGAGCTGAGCAATCTGTGCAATCAAGCGGGCCTTATTGACCGCATAAGGAAGCTCCGTAACGACGATGGACTCTCTTTCGGAACCATTTTTGGTTTCAACGTCCACTTTAGCCCGAAGCGTAAGCTTTCCTCTTCCGGAGTGATAGGCTTCCTTAATTCCCCGATAGCCGCAAATGAATCCTCCCGTAGGGAAGTCGGGCCCCGGCAATACTTCCATGATTTCATCAATCGAAACGGTCGGATCATTCAATATGAGTTGCGTCGCTCGAACCAGCTCTTGCAAGTTATGAGGCGGTATGTTCGTCGCCATTCCGACCGCTATTCCGGAGGAGCCGTTACACAATAAATTCGGAAATTTTGCGGGAAATACCGTCGGTTCCGTTTTGGTTTCGTCATAGTTAGGAAGAAGATCTACCGTCTCCTTATCCAAATCTTCCATTAATAATACGGAAGGAGTCGTAAGACGGGCCTCGGTATAACGCATTTGAGCGGGAGGATCTCCGTCAATGGAGCCGAAGTTTCCCTGACCGTTAATCAACATATATCTCATAGCCCATTCCTGAGCCATTCGAACGAGCGTCGGATAGATGACCATTTCTCCGTGGGGGTGGAAATCTCCGGAGGTGTCCCCGCAAATTTTGGCACATTTTCTATGTTTGCCTCCGGGAGACAGGCTCAGTTGGCGCATGGCATACAAAATACGCCGCTGGGAAGGTTTGAGACCGTCTCGTACGTCCGGAAGAGCTCTCGAGATAATCACCGACATCGAATATCTCAAGTAACTCTCTTTCATTTCGTCTTCGACGTTGCGAGAGATGATATGTTCGTAATCCTTATAAGCCATAAAAGCGATAATCTCCCCTTATATATCTAAATTTTTTACCGATAATGCATGATTTTCAATAAATTGCTTTCTGGGTAGAACTTCGTCTCCCATCAATTTGGTAAACATCCGATCGGCAGCAACGGCATCCGGTATCGTAACCTTAACCAGGGTCCTTTTTTCCGGATCCATGGTTGTTTCCCATAATTGTCCGGGATTCATCTCTCCCAAGCCCTTATATCTTTGAAGCACGATTCCCTTTCGACCGTTTGCACGAATATATTCCACCAATTCTTTCAAAGCATAAACGGCAAAAGGTCTTTCCGAGTTTTCGGAATATATTTCGCAAAAAGCTTCCCGAGGAACGGCATAATGTTCGAGTAAAAAACCGAAACGTTGCAATTTCTCGAGAATGGAGGAGAGTTCCTTTTCCTCATACACCTCGGTAAAAGTCAACTTCTCCGGACGAAACACTCTCATTTCATCGGTAATTTCTTCTTCGGGAATGGATTCCAGCGTTCGAGCATGAATCTCTTCCTGATCTTCCGTATGAAGACGAGAAATGTTTTCGAATTCCGAAGGAGAAAAAACAAAACGAGCTTCATTCTTTACTTTTACCCGATATTTCGGAAAAACTCCGTCCTTATTTTTTGCCGACAGAAATTCTCGAAAGGGAATTCCCTTTTTTTCGAGCGTAGCGATAAGCTCCTCAACCTGTAAAACGGCTTCCAACAGATCTTTTACTTCCTGTACGTCGAGAGTACGCCCTTCTTTGGTTAATTTCAGAACCAAATCGCTCATTCCCAATTCCAAAAGATAAGCATCCATTTCTTTTTCGGAATGGATATAGCGACTGATTTTTTTACGGGTTACTTTATACAAAGGCGGTTGTGCAATATAGATATAGTTATTCTCGATCAATCGGGGCATGTGTCTGAAGAAAAAGGTCAAGAGAAGAGTTCGGATATGCGATCCGTCCACGTCGGCATCCGTCATGATAATAATACGGTGGTAGCGCAACTTCTCGGGATTAAAATTATCGACTCCGACCCCGCAACCGAGAGCGGCTATGATATTCCCGACCTGTTCGTTTTGCAAAGCTTTTTCCAGGCGGGCTTTTTCCACGTTAAGAATCTTTCCCCGAATCGGCAAAATAGCCTGATAGGCTCGATCCCGGGCTCCTTTGGCCGATCCTCCCGCCGAATCTCCTTCCACGATAAAAATCTCGCAGGATTCGGGATTACGCTCCTGACAATCGACCAGTTTTCCGGGAAGTCTTGCCGAATCCAGGGCCGACTTACGAATGGTTAATTCTCGAGCCTTTTTAGCGGCCTCGCGAGCTTGAGCGGCGATGACGGCCTTGTCGACGATCAGTCGGGATACGGCCGGGTTTTCATTGAGAAAGATCGTTAACTCTTCCCCCGTAATCTGTTGTACGACGGAACCCACGTCCTGATTTCCCAACTTTTGTTTGGTTTGTCCTTCGAATTGGGGATTACAGACTTTAACCGACAATACCGCCGTTAATCCTTCTCGCATATCTTCTCCGGAAAGAGATATTTTTTCCGAACGAATCAGATTGTTATTCTTGATGTATTGATTCAAAACACGCGTCAAGGCCGTCGAAAATCCGGTTAAGTGAGTCCCCCCCTGTCCCGTAGGAATATTATTCACGTAAGAAAGCAAATACTCGCTATACCCCTTGTTCCATTGAAGGGAAACCTCAAATTCCACGGGGCCGTCGTTCCCCTCTCTCGTACCGCTCAGATAGATCGGCCTCGGGAACAAAGCTTCTTTTCCTTCATTGAGATAATCAACGAAAGTGGTGATTCCCCCCTCGTAATAAAATTCGGTTTCTTCTTTTCCGGGTACTCTTTCGTCTTTCAGGGAGATATGAATTCCCTTATTCAAAAAAGCCAACTCGCGCAATCGCTTGGTTAAAACGTCGGCATCGAATTCTCGAATCGAAAAGATGGTATCATCCGGTAAAAACGTGATTCGGGTTCCCCGTTTTTCCGTTTCCCCCGTTACCCTTATTTGATCGAGGGGAATTCCTTTGGAAAAGTTCATCTCGTAAACTTTTCCCTCGTGATAAACGACCGCCCGGAAGGCTTTGGAAAGCGCATTCACACAGGAAACACCCACTCCGTGCAGCCCCCCGGAAACTTTATAGGCTCCCTTGTTGAATTTTCCTCCTGCATGTAAGATCGTCAATACGACTTCCAAGGCAGAGACTTCCCTTTGTTGTTTTTCGGATTCTCTTCGATGAATCTGTACGGGGATTCCCCTGCCGTTATCTTCCACCGAAACGGAACCGTCCTTATGAAGGATGACGGAAATGCGATTGCAATGTCCGGCTAATGCTTCGTCGATGCTGTTATCAACGACTTCATAGACCAAATGGTGCAAACCGGCTTTATGGGTATCGCCGATATACATCCCCGGTCTTTCGCGAACGGCCTGCAACCCTTCGAGTACGGTAATCGACCCCTCTCCGTAATTGTCTTCGGGAGCGTTTATGTGTTTATCTTCTTTATTCATCGGAACGTGATCCTGTGTTTTCAAAATCGAAGTACTCCTCTTTGTCTTATCAGGCTAAGCGGAAACGTATTTCTCGAATAGCCATTTTGGGAAATTTTTCCCTCAATTTTTTGAATAAGATTTTTTTCTCTCCCGCATCCAGTGAACTCAGCAGCGTTGAACTAAAAACG
>CAYGJM010000046.1:0-10352 GCA_964350295.1 uncultured bacterium
AGCGTACCTTGACTCAAAAGCGAGTCAGGCATATGAAAGCGAATCGTCGTTGCGATCTCATCACCCCTTTCCACGACCTTTGCCGCTCGAACCAGTTCTTCGGCCAGCAAGCGATAGGTTTCGTGAAGATCTTGTTTTTCTACTTCCTTCGAACCGCCTCCTGCCGAAACCGTTTGTGCGAGATTCACTTCCGAAACGGGCGCGGAAGTAAGGGATGTATCATTTGATTTCATGGATCGAGTTTCTTTTTCTTCGGGAAGCTTACGATCGAATTTCTCTCGTTTTTCGGGAAGCGAATGTTTTTCTTTGCGCACCGGCAGTTTCGACGTCTCTTTCGTTTCTTTTTTTGCCGAAAATTTCGGCTCCTTCATTCGTTGAAATCTCGGAACGGGCTTTTCCGGTTTAGGAGGGTTTTTTCCCGAAACGATTCTCAGGTCGATCATATCTTCTTCATTCAAAGGCGGCTTTTTGTTGAAGAGAGCTCGATAATCCTGTTCGGGGACCTCTTCTTCTTCTCGAAAATTTTCTTGTCGAATACCCTTCCTCTCCTTCTCCGAAAGAACGGCTCGTTGCTTTTCAAGTTTCCGAGCATCTTTTCCGGATCGCTCCTGCAAAGAGGCTTTTTTGTCGGGAGTCTTTTTTTTCTCTTTCCCTTCTCGAAAAGAAAAGTGTTCTTCGGTTTCTTCTTGTCCTTCTTCGACGGCTTTCTTTAATCCGGCTGCTCGTTGCATCAATTCTTGCCGAATCTCTTCTTTTTGAGCTTCATCATCGGTACGATTATCTCGGTTGACCAAATCTTGAAATCCGGCCTGTACTCCCTCTTCGGCCATCAGCTCATCCAAGTCGGGAATATTCATCCCTCCGTCTCCGGAAACATTTATATTATTAGCCATCTTGTCTTCTCTTTTTTTGCTCCGACTCCTTTCGCCGATTGCTCAAATGTACCAAAGAACCGATCTCATCCTGTTTTTTATTTTCTGCTCGTTCCAAAGATTTCAGCTCTCCGATTACCCACTCTTTTTTATGCATTTCCAACTTATCGAATTCCAGTCTTTTTTGTTTCAAAACGGCTTTGGCCTCCTCCAGTTGTTTTTCGGCTCCTTCCACCTGTTTTTTTTGTCGTTCCACCTTTCTGTCTTCGTCTTTTAACTTCTCTTTTACCTCTTTGAGATAGCGTCGCATTTGTTCCAGCTTATCTCCGGATTTACCCTCATCCAATCCCTCTCTTAACTGTTGCAATTTGTCATCGCGATGTTGCGCAACTTTTTGCCGCGCCGTTTCGGCCTCTTTCAATTTTTGTCGTTCTTTTTCCAACAGCCTTTTTTTCTCTTCCGCTACTTTTTCGGCTTGGGAAACCCGTCTTGCCTTAATATCCAACACTTGTTGCAAAGGATATTTTAATTTACCCATCGTCCCGTTTGCCCTTTTTCGAAGATTATCTGAAAAGCGCCTTTAATTGTTGAAGCGTCGTTTCAAAGGAGCATTTCTCATGCGTTCCCTGCTTCAAGAATTGATTGACCTTTTGAATGTAATTAATGGCAAAATCGGCATCCCGGTCCGATCCCGGCTTGTATTCTCCGATTCGAATCAACATCTCATTCTTTTTGTAATTGGCCAAAACCTCTCGAACCTTTCCGATCAAAAGCAAGTGTTCCTTACTCACGACCGCCGGTAAAATTCGGCTTACGGAAGCCAATACGTCAATGGCCGGATAATGATAAGCCTGCGCCAATTCGGGAGATAAAACGATATGACCGTCCAAAATGGACTTCGTCTCGTCGGCTACCGGCTCGCTCATATCCCCTCCTTCCACCAAAACGGTATAAAAGGCGGTTATCGATCCCTTATCCGAATTACCGGAGCGTTCCAATAATTTCGGTAACGTCGCAAATACCGACGGCGTAAATCCGGCTCGGGCAGGAGGTTCCCCTTTTGCCAAACCCACTTCTCGTAAGGCTCGGGCAAAACGAGTCACCGAATCCATCATTAAAATAACCGACTTTCCCCGATCGCGAAAATATTCCGCAATGGCCGTTCCTACATAAGCGGCATTGAGTCGTACCTGAGACGGCTGATCCGAAGTGGAAACGACGACGACCGATCGAGCCATTCCTTCCTCTCCCAAATCATGCTCGACAAATTCCCTCAACTCCCTGCCCCGCTCTCCGATCAGAGAGATAACATTGATATCGGCCTTGGCATTTCTTGCAATCATGCCCAAGGTCGTTGATTTTCCGACACCCGCACCTGCAAAAATGCCGACCCTTTGTCCTTTCCCGCAAGTCAAAATACCGTCGATACATCGAACGCCTACGGAAATCGGCTCCTTGATAATGGCTCGCGTCAAGGGATCGGGGGGATCCTGCTCGATCGGATAGACCTCGTGCAACAAAAGAGGCCCTTTTGTTTCCACATCGACGGGCTCTCCCAAACCGTTGAGAACCCGGCCCAAAAGGCCTTCCCCTATTTTAATTTCTAAGGGACGACCGGTCGGAATAACCTCGGAAGAGGGTCCGATTCCCTGCATATCCCCCAAAGGAGAGAGAAGAACCTCCTCCCGCGTGAAACCGACCACCTGCGATCGAAGGGGTTCTCCCTCTCGCTTGATCAGACAGATTTCTCCGATTTTTACGCCCGGTAAGACGGCCTTGATCAACATCCCCACGATTTCGGTAATACGACCGTGAACGGAAGTCAGTTCCAGTTTTTCCAATTTTTGCATTAAATCGTCGTATTCCGAAGGTCCGTCCATATCAAAACTGTACGCTCATGATCGTTTTTAAATCATCCATGGCTTTTTGCAGAACGGCCGAAGAAAATTCGATTTCCACCTGTGCTCGGTATAATTTCACCTGCATGGAAAAAAGATTTTGCATCTGTATGCCCGAATCCTTATTCCCCAATCGACTCGTATTTTTCATCACCGATTCCAATTGAGACTGCCCGTCGGTCAGATAGCCGATGAACCGAGCGATCGCCGACTGATTATCATCCTCTCCGGCTGCCGGTATTTTTCCCCCGTTCCCTTCTCGCTCCCGGTCGGCATCTTCCTCCCCGACGTTGGCCTTGGCACTGATGAACCGGATATTTTCATGCGTTCTCTTTAATTTGGCATCCAATAGCTTTCGCGTTCGGGCATTTAACTGTAAATTAGGCGTTTGTAATCCGGCCTGTAACCCCTTCATTTGTCCCAAAAGATTACTGACGTTCATGACGAAATTTTCGGTCGTTACCTTCCCCGGAGGCATTGCGGGCTGAGAGCTTTGCGCCGCGCTCATCGGCGAAGGTTTTCCGGAAGCCGAAATTCCCGTCGGAGAAACCAAGCTACCGAAGGAAGGACCGGAAGAAACTTCTTCCCCGTCCTCTTGAGACGACACGTCATTCGGAATCGGTTGTATGGGGTTTACTCCCCCGTTATTCCCACCGGGTACTCCCGTCCCCATATCGCCCTACTTTTTTAACCTGGTTTTCGGATGTCCCTTTCCTTTCGAAGCTTCCAAGGGGTGTAAGTCTCTCATTTTTTTCTTTATTTCCTTCATCAGTTCCAAAGATTCATGCCCTAAGTTTTGCACGTCCGATTCCTTGCAATGATCCATGGATTCTTCGATCAATTTTTTTCCCTCCTTTAATCCCTCGTCGGTGATCGAATAGAGGTGGGTTATGCCGAGCATGGTTTTGGCCATTTCATTTTCCGGCTCTTTTTCCAAAACGGCCCGAAACATTTCTTTGGCCTCATCCAATTCGAGCTTAAAAAGAGCCACGATCCCCAACCCTACGACGGCCAGACTCTGTTCCGGATCGGCCACCATGGCCGCATAAAAACATCTTTTGGCATTCTTTTCATCCACCTGCTTAATGGCTATGAAACCCGCTTCGATCAACAAAGGAGCATCAACGGCGAACTGCTTTAATTTTTCCTTCCTATCTTCCATACAAAAATTCCTTCGTTATCTGTTCATATTACCGATGGCATTTTTTGCCGTGGACATCAAAGCTTCCACTACGTTAGACGAAGCCTGCAAGACCTGTTGCATAATCGCCATGTCCCATTGCAATTTAGCCGTGGCTTCCATCTTCATACTGCTGCTGGCCCCGGATACGGCCTGCAATCCGGCCTTTACGGCACTGATACTTTGCTGAATGGCTTTTGCCATGGGTCCCCAACTGATCGACATAAAGCTCCTCCTTCCTAATCGATTCGATTAATGATTTTGATAAAAGACTGATAACCGAGAAGCAAAAAAGAATACATTTGCTGTTCCTGTTTATCTCCGTCCTGACGAAGCAGCCTCTTCAAACACTCGATATGGTTTTCCATATTTTTCGTTAATTCCTGCTTCTTATAAGGATTTTGCTTAAGACTGCTTTCCAGATCGAAAACCGTCGGTACCGGTTTTTTCTTCTTTTTTTCCATTCCGAACATTTTTACCTCCGAGAACACCCGTATGCAGGTGAACCTTTTTGCCGACGTTAAGGATTTCCGTCATTAAATTCAATTTTATATTTTAATCCGTTATTTTCCAAAAATACGGTTCGATCGTGAATTAAAAAAATGACCATTCCTCCCAGCATATCTCCCACCGTTAAAATTTGCCCGTTGATTTCCACCGCTCGCCCGATCGATCCTTGCGCCGCATATCCGGTAATAGTATAGGTTGCGGAAACATCCCCGGGAATCGGAGCTGTCAGATCGATTACGTTTCCGTCTTTTTTTAACTGCGGATAAAATTTTCGTATCTTCTCCGCCTTTACGGCAGGAGATTCATCGGAATTCAAAATGGCATCGATGGCCGCCGTATCTCCGCTTTTTTCGGTCGAAATACCGGTTTTCGGTCCGGTTCCGATAATAACGACATAATTGTTAACGCTTCGAACACCTCGTATTTCCTTGATTTCCCCGACGACTCGATTCAGCGTATTTTCAAACGGAAGCCCCAGATAACCGGAAAGGGAAACCTCTCCGTTCACGAGATCAACCTTCACGTTATAAAAACCGTAATTTTGCAATTTTGTTAAAATATCCTGATAGAGATCCTCTTCAATAACGACCGCATTCGTTAAATGATCCACGTACGGAAATTGAATATTCAAATAATCCGTCAAGGATGCACCCTCTTCCCGAGTCGTCAGGTAACCGGAAACGACGAAATTCCCGGGGGCCGTAGCATAAATGCCAACTCCTCTCCAAGCCGGATTCCGAGCCAAAATAAGATTCATTTCCTGCCAGACGAACTCGTCGACCACGACATTATTATCAATACCGGCAATGTAGGGGAGATTATTCAAATGATAGAGCAATTCTTCGTTTTCGATATTCGTTAAGACATGTCCGGTTAAAAAAATCACTCCGGTCGCCGGATTGTAGGTAAATCGAACCTCTTGGAAAGAATCCAAGGCTTTTTGAATATCGGCCGTATGATCTTTCATGGATCTCTCGACGGGAGAGGTTTTAAAAAGCATGACCGATCCCGTACCGACTACTAAAATAACGGCGATCAAAATCCCCGTAATTACGAATGTCGATTCGGTAATCAAACCCTTTTTTAAGAAGAAACCCTTTTCCTTTTCTTCCGGAGAAGCGGGAGCCGGTTCTTCGGTCTCCGTCTCGGCGGCGGGCGGCGTAAAAAGAGTATCTTCTCCCTTTTCTCTATCGAGAATGACAAAAGTCGTGGTACCCGCCGTCACGATATTTTGAGAAGAAAGTAAATGCGGTTGATCGATTCGAATCCCGTCTACCAATATTCCGTTTCGACTCCCCAAGTCTTCGATCGTCACCTCGTCTTCGGAAGAAATCGTAATTCTTGCATGGTGACGGGATACGCTTAAATCATTAAAAATAACGTCGCAACCGGCTATATCGGTACCGATTAAATAACGTTTCCCTTTCTTCATAAAAAATTCGGCACCCGTATTGGGGCCGGATAAGACTTTTAAAACGAATCTTTCGACCGGATGAAATACTTCCGTCATTTCGGAATCATTAACGACATCTCCGAAAATGGTATCATAGCGACTTTCCTCCTCTTCGGGAGGCTTTTCCGGAGGCAGGATCGATTCACTACCGTCATCTCCGTCTTCGAAAACGGACCGGTAGCTATCGGCCTTATCGTTTACTTCAAAAAGAAGTTCTTCATCTCCTATCCGGAGGCAATCACCGTGTTGAAGAACGTATTCTCCTTCCATCGGTTTGCCGTTGACTTGCGTGACATTAGCCGCGCTGAGATTCATTAAAAGATAGCGCTTATCCTCCCGACGCACAACGGCATGTTGCCTGGAAACTTTGGGATCATCCAAAACAAATTGGCATCGGGACGGATCCCTACCGATAACCCATTCCCCGTCTTTTTCATTACAGAGAAAGGCTTCCCCCGATCGGAGTCCTTTTTGAATGATGAATTTAACCGTCATGGACCACTTCCTTATTTCGTAAGAACACTCGGTTCTCCTTTCTCCGCTTTTTGCAATTCCCCCTTCCAATAGTCGGCATAATTCACGAAATGTTCGGTGATTTCCTTGAACGTCGGATAATCCGATCTATAATCGGCACACAAAGAGAATGTCAATCGTTTCCTTTCCTCGTCAAAGCCGAAAACTCCCTTCCCGGTTCCGATCCCGAGCAAATGATAATGCATCAACGACATGAGCAATGTTTCTCTTCGCTCTTCGGGCAGTTCCCCTATTTCCGTTTGCCAATAGGCTCCGAACGGAATATCCTTACATCGAATCGAAAAATCCCGAAAATCCATCGTATAATAACCGGTTCCCCGGTCATATTCCGGAGCTTTTATCTCGAGTTCTCGACACAATAAAAAACTAAAATGATCATTGTCGTTCATTTTCGGAATTTTCCATACCGGTCATTTTTTCGTTGTGTAACCGATTAAAGACTAAAAAGCAAAAAATTTTTTATGAGAAAAAAAAAGGAGAGTCCCGATAAACGGGGCTCTCCTCGAGAAGATCGAAAAAGACCTTTTTTTAGGCAGCGGTCGCCTGCGTAACGGCTGCCGTCACCGTTTTTTCGTTGTCGGACATGGCTTTGATCATATCGACAAACGATTGCAGGATCTGGCTTAAGTTCCCGGTGAACGTGCCTCCCTGCTGGTTTTCTTCCGTGACGATCTGCCCTTGCATCGTTGCCGAAGCGGCATCCTTTTGCTGTTGGATCTGATTGGCAGCACCCGCCTGTTTACCGGCACCGGTAGCAAAAGCCTGTAAAGTAGAAGTCATCATCTGTCTGAGTTCGGAAGCCTTTTTGATTTGCGTATCCTGATAAGCAGCCTTTTGCGCATAACGGGCGGCAATATTCGAATTCGGACCGGCAATTTGCTCGGCAAAGAGCTTTCCGGAGTCCTGCGAACCGAATTGCGTGAAAAAACTTTGCGCCGCTTCGTTGTTCTTTGCCGCGGCAGCCGAACGAACGGCTTGGTACTGCATATCGTTCACGCCCCCTTCCGTCGTTCCCAAAGACTTGTAAAAATCGGTGGAAACCTTAGGGTCTCTTTCCAAGGCTTGTTTAAAAGCGTCGTAAGAGTCGGTCTCTTTTAAATCGCTCCAGGTTTGCTCGGCTGCCGATCGGGCTGCCCGTTCGTTTAATACCGATTCATTATATTCGCTGCCGTTATTCAACCCGAGTTTTACGCCGTCCAAAGAGTCGGAAACTCTCTGCGCATAACCGTTTTGCAGATCTTCCTTAATGGACGCGTAATTCTCGTTATACTTCGTCCGATAGGCTTCCGCAAAATCCTTGACGGCCTGCGTATTTTGTTCACTAACATCGTTCAAATCGACGGCTCCTCCGGGTCGGGCCTCCTGAGCCGGAATGGCATTCAAACGGCCGGCTAAATTTTCATTTTCGCACTGGCTCGTTAAAAACGTGTGATTATTCAAGGCTTCATCCTTTAACCCTCCGGTCACGCCTAGCATACCGGTAACCCCTCCGGCAATCGAAGCGGCCGCTTCGGCTCGAGAGGAAGCCGCCTGTTCTTCTCCGGCAGCAATCTGTGCATAGGCTTGTACCTGTGCCGTCACGATACCGGCAGCCAACTGAGCATTGGCGGCCTGCTGTAAAATCGTCCGTAACGTCACCATCAGGATCAGTTCCTTTCCGTAATTCAAGGATAATTCCAAGGCAACGGGATCAAAAAATACGCCGTTAAAGCCGGGAATTCCAAAGTTATTAAGATAGCCTCCGCCGGTTCCCGAGGAGTCTTCGTTATTCGTATCTTCCGAAGAGAATTTGCCGGAAGAAAGGGTCTGACGAATATCGTCCTTTACCTTTTTCTTCGCATCCATACCGGTTGAAAAGACGGCTTCCGCATTCGGAACGGGTGTACCGACTTCCTTGATCTCGGTTACGTCCTCTCTTCTGCTTTTATCGGATCGGATAATTTCCATTTTTATGACTCCTTTTTAGGGTATTATTTATTAAAACTCTTAAGCTCCGGCCACTAACTGAGAGGCCCGAAATTCGGCCTGCAACGCATCGGCCATCGTTTGCAAGTCATCGGCATCGTCCTGACCGAACTCTTTGACAAATCCGGCCTGTTCTTTGGCCATTTCTCCGATAACTTCCTGATATTCGCGAAACATAATGGCTTCTCCCGTCAAAATAGCCGCTTCCTTGAACAACGATGCCATCTCCTCTTGGTACATGGCCATTTCAAAGCTTGCAACCGACTGCAATCCTTGTGCCGCCAAATTCGACCAACGGGCCAACATTTGCAGAAAATACAATATTTTTTGCTGATTCGTAGAGAGGTTAAATAACCTCGTCGAACCTTCCAAGACATACTTTTCTTCTCCCAATCCTTCGTTGATCGAGCTTCGAATGGAATTTTGAATAACATCCCGTAATTTCTTTAAAAAATTCGAAATTTTATCCAATTTTTGTTGAAATTGACTCTCTTCTTCCGAAGCCCCTTCCGACCGGCTGACCGAACTGCTCGACGCATCATCGGTATAGGCAGCTCGTACGTCATCCACTCCGACCCTTCCGTTGATTGCCGATACGCCTTCCAAGTCCTCGCTACTCTCTCCTGCCTGTTCCAAGTCCGATTGAAAACGAGCATTTCTTACGGCGGTTTCGGAAACGGAATCTTCTCCTTCGACGCTACCCGATGCTCCTCGTACCGATGCGCAGACTCCTTCTCCCTCTTCGGCAGCTACGGCTCCCGCACTTGACAAAGCTCCTCCGACAAACGTTCCCGTACCGACTCCCGGAACGCTTGTCGAATCGACCCCCGTAGGAGACCCGGATCGTACGTTCGTTTCCGAAGAGCTCTCGGCAGAGAAATCCGAATCGACCTCGGAAAAGGAACCTTCACTCTCGGTGCTTGCCGCCGACATCCCCCTTCCCGTTGCGGAAACGCCGGACGTCTCTTCGGAAACCGATCCGAAACACTCTTCGAATAAGGCATCCCCGAAAACTCCCTCTTCAACCAACGGCATGGGAACGGAGACCGGCAAGGAGGAGACATTTTCATTCATCGGATCGGCAGCGGCCAACTCGGCAGCCTCTTCCGCTTCGATGGCTATCGTTTCGCCTTCTTCTTCGATCGCTTCTCCTAAATCGGCAAAAAAGTTCTTTATCGAGCGGGCCAAAGAAATCAGCGTATCGGAAGACTGGGCAAAACCGATCACGATCGTTACGGCCATCGAAACCCAAAGGGTCCACTCCGGGAAGTCCTCCGGATTATCGTGTCCTCCGTCGGCAATCGTTCCCAAACTCTCCTGAATAAAGTTCAAGGAAAGAGCCGAAGTAATAAAAGCTTTCAACAGAGGCGATCCCATATCGGCAAACTCAATCCCGGCGTAAGCGCATCCCCCGGCCGTTACGGCTATGACCACGGCTATTAAAATCAATTCCACGGCCCAATTAGGAAGCCCCCACTCCGAAGCCAACCAATTCGTTAACATATTAAATACCCCGAAAGCCGCCAAGATCATCGGAATACCGACCTCGGGCATTTCGAAAATGGTAAAGAGGGCACCGATACCGACCATCAACCACTTGATAAAAGTCTCCCACCAGGGAGTATGATGGCTTTCATAGATTTCGCGTAACTCGGCCGTAATCTGATTATCGGTATCGACGACCATCTGTTGCGATAGCCACGTTTGAAAATTCAAAGAAGTCTGTTCGACGGAAACCCCTAACTGCACCAACTCCTGGTCAACGGCAATATTCGCCATGAAAGCATCCAAAGAAGCATCTCCGCTTCCGCCCCCCCCCGAAGACATATTGGCTAAGGAAGAAAGGCCCTCGCATACCCCTTTTTTTACCGATCCTTCCAAAGCGGAAGCATACCCGACGGCTTTGGATCGTAAAGAGGCCATCTTCTCTTCGCTCATTC
>CAYGJM010000046.1:10362-12447 GCA_964350295.1 uncultured bacterium
CCTTACCGAATAATTGATCCAAAAAGGCTTCGGGACGATCGAATGAAAGGGAAAGAGAAGGCTTTTTCGCCGAAGAAGCCAATCCGTCCTTTACCAATCCGAGAACGAGTTTTTCGAAAGCCTTTTCCTTTCCGTTTATTTTACCGGATTTCACCCCGGCAAGCGCCTTCGAAGCAGCCAACCTTTTGGAAAAAAGATCTTTCGAAGAAGTACCGGTTCGAACGCGACTCTCCTCTTGATTAACGGACTCGTCGGCCCCTACGGCTTCTTTCCGATTGTCGACCTGCTCTTCTTCTCTTCTTTGCAATAATTCGGCATTTTGAAGAGCCGTCAGATCGGACTCTAATAAGGTCATTAAATAATCGTTCATAAAGCCTCTTTTATTTATTAACGAAGAAATTATAACACATTTTTAATTAAAAGTCAATATTTTTATTAAAAATGCGTTATTTTAGTTATTAATAAATACGTCTCGAAGAAGTTGCAGAAGTTCGGGCAGCTGGGCCGCATATTCGGGAATTTCATTCGTTAGGGCTTCCGAGGTGTTTTCAAAGTTATCGGCCAATTTTTTCCAGTTTTGCACATAAACCAGAAGCGTATTGACCTGTTGGGATTTGGCATTGATCGTGTTTTCAAAATTCGACAGGGTATTCCCCTTGCTCCACTCCATCCACTGAGCCACCTCTCCGGAAGAAAGAAAGCCGGGGAGTTGCGGGGCACCGCTGGGAAAGGCTTGTTTCAACACGGCGGACACCGACTCGGGAGGTATTATGGGCGGCTCCCCCTCCAGCTCTAACTGATAATTAAGCGGAAGTTGCCTAAAATCAGACCAATATTTTCCGGCCGCTCCCGCACTGGGATGTTGTTGCTGATATTGCATATCCTTCAATAAACAATACAGTTTTTCATTACTGCAATAGTTTTGAAAGCCGCTCCAGTTCCGAGCCAACATACCCATTTCGGAAAGAAGCTTCTGTAAGGAAGCAACACCGCTCATCGCATGCTGAACGGAAATATTCAAAATGGCCTGATCGACTTCGGACAAAGTATTACGAGCACTCGTGATGTCCGACATCATATCCACGGACAACAGGAAAGCCTGTGAAACGGCCTTATCCGGGTCAAACCCGGCATTCCCTGCAGGAGGAGGCACCGTAGCTCCGACAGCCCCGGAAGAGGGATTTTGAATCAAAAAATGTTCCGTCATATTCTTATTCCTATTATTTAAAATATTATAATTGGCTTGCAACGACGTACGTAATAATCTGTTCCACCTGGGAAAGACCGGCCAAAACCTGTGCCAGGTTTTGCGACAGCTCGGAAATAATCGTTTGCGTGGCGTTCGTCGTTTCGGCCTGCACGTTCGTATACAGGGTTTGATAACTGTTGATTTGCTGGGTAATTCCCTGCATCTGCGCACCGAGGCCCGTATAATAAGGCGTTTTATTCGCAATATTTTCCGCTTGGTTGACGAAATAGTTTACCTGCTGCGTCGTCCAATTGGACATAAAGTGAACGCCCTGTCCGTTCGTCATATTTTGACAGTAACGGATAAAACTGGCCGTTGAAAGGACCTTTTCGGCAGAAGCCAATTCTTTCATTTCCTGTTGAAAATTACCGTAATTACCCTGGTTAAACTGAGACAGGTAATTAATCAGGGCATTGGCAGCGGCCTCCATGGCGGCAATATTTCCCAGGGTCGTTTGTTGTGCTTCCTGAAGCTGCGACAAGATCATACTCGTATCGGCAAGCGTTTCCACCCACTCGATAGCTCCCTGAAGAACGGAAGCCATAAAAGCATCGGCCTGCCCGGGATTCCATGAACTATCTCCCGATCCGTAATTGTTTACGGCCCCCGAGGCATTTACCCCTCCGGAAGGAGGCGTACCGGTTCCGAGGATTTCCTCTACCTTGTGATTATCGATAATTACTTCCATTTGTTTACCTTATTTATTAACTTACGCAAATATTATATAATAATTAATTAAAAAAGTCAAGTTATTTTTATAAAAACCTCTATTTTCCTCCTTTTACGTTCCGGAAAAAGTCAAGAGGAACTGGAGGAGGGTGGCGTATTGAGACGTT
>CAYGJM010000047.1:0-1043 GCA_964350295.1 uncultured bacterium
TGCTTATAAGGAGAGGTGTTGGGCCGCTTCCCGGTCCAGAATCCAAAGAGCTTTTCTTTCTTCGGTACCGACCTTTTGGGAGGGATAGGTTTCGGGTTGGTAGAGACCTTGAAGGACGTCTGCTACTATTTTCGATTTGCTTTTTCCGAAAACGAAAAAGCAGACGTGTTCGGCTCGCCGAATGGCCGGATAAGTCAGAGTCATTCGATGAGTATTTTTTTGAGGAACTTCATTAACGACGACGAGTCGACTTTCTTCTTTCAGGGCTTGCGTGCCCGGAAACAGGGAAGCCGTATGACCGTCCTCTCCGAGTCCGAGCATGATCAAGTCCGGTTGGGCATCCCGAGCTTTCTCCCTCAGCACGGCCTCATAAGCGGCCGCATTTTTTTCCGAATCGGTTTCGGCAATCATGCGGAAAATTCGATTTTCCGGAATATGCAGGGGGATCAGGGCCGTTTGCATGGCCATGCCGTAATTACTGTCGGGATGGTTCGGCGGGACCGATCGCTCATCCCCGAAGAAAAAGAATGTTTTTTCTCGATCGATGCGAGCCGCATTTTTCGGCTCGACAAGCTTTTGTAAAATGGCTTTCGGAGTCGATCCTCCCGACAGGACCGGAGTAAAAAAACCATTTTTTTGAATGGCCTCTTGCCCGGCAAAGAGAATATACTCGACCGAAAAGTCTATCGTTGCGGATAGATCTCCGGGAATGACCAGGTTGCGGCGAGAGTCGAAGGATTTAATTTTTTCACGGTAAATAAACCCGTTCACGAAAGCCCCTTAATTTCGGATAATATTTGAAGCATATGGCGGTAATGCCGGCTGGTTTCTTTATAGCAAACCTCCTTTGCCAGGGAAAACTCCCATTTTACCGGCATAAGACAAGCATTATAGGGATGCTCCGGTTTTTTTTCATCCAGAATTTCCACTCGGATCATTTCTTCTTCGGGTAAAAGTTCAAAGGTAAATTTTTTTTTGGTTTTTGTTTTTAGCTCTATGCGACGAATCTCTCCGGGAAGGAGCGGTGTCGGCGTGATCTCCCG
>CAYGJM010000047.1:1053-4061 GCA_964350295.1 uncultured bacterium
CGCTATTCGCCGATTCGAAGCTTCCCGGAGCCGCCAACCGAGCTGCCCGGCTAGCCAGGAATGAAGATAGTGCACTTCGAAATGATTGTGACAAAAATAGTCATTACAGTTTCCGTTAAAGTATAGAATGAGTTCTTCCGTTCGACACAAGTCTTCGGAACGTTCGCGGGAATTAAAAATTCCTTTGAGAAGAGCTCGCCACCCTTCCAGTCGAATCCAGTTCAGATCGGCAACTTCCGGATGACCTTTTGTCGTTAGAGAGAGTAAGGTAGCAGTAAAGGCTTGAAGGTTTTCGCTCGCTTCCGAATCAAAAATCAGCCGTTCGGAGAGCTGTTCCAAGAGGGGAAAGAGGGGGTGGGGGATACTCGGATCCTGTGCCCAAAAAAGGTAGACCGGCAAGTCGGAAAGAAGATGGGGAAGAATCAGGTGATGCACCCGTTCCGTATTGGTTTTTCCCGTAGAGATTCGAATTTTATCGCAAACTACTTTATTATCTCCCCCCGAGAGGAGAGAAGCGGCCACGCTCGTTTCCAAAAAATCGGTTTCATTATCCGGGTCCTCTTCAATCAGGATGACTCGACAGGGAAAATGCGCGATAATTTTTTCGATCAACTCTAAAAAATAAGGCGTTCTTTTTGCTTTAACGACATAAACGATCAAATTAAAAAGAGAGGCACGCAGCTGGTTTTTAAGCAGGCTTTCTTCTTCCAGAGCGTCGAGAGTTTTCTGAATATCGGAAGGTTTTACGGAGATAAACGGAGTCATGATTAAATCAATCTCCAGGTTCTTCGGGATTGATTCAAAAAGGCTTCGGCTTGTTCGGGTCCCCAAGACCCGGCCTTATAATAAAAAAGGCCTTTCTCTTTTTGTTTCTGCCAGTATTCGGGAAGAGGGGAAAGGAGCTTCCAGGAGGCCAGAACTTCATCGCCTCTGGCAAATAACGTCGAGTCCCCCAAGATACAATCGCAGATCAGTCTTTCGTAAGCTTCGGGAGATCCGAGGCCAAAATAGGTTCCGTACTTAAAGTCCATTTTTACCGGCTGTATCGATCCGGAGATACCCGGAACCTTACAATTGAAATTCAGGGAAATACCTTCGTTAGGTTGAATGCGGATAATCAAAACGTTTTGATCATATTTTTTCTGTTTTTGCAGAAAGAGGATATCGGGAACCTTTCGGAAAAAAACGGCGATTTCCGTTGATCTCTTGGGGAGCCTTTTCCCGCTTCTTAGGTAAAAGGGAACGCCGGCCCATCTCCAGTTATCGATAAACAATTGCATGGCAACATAAGTTTCGATCGAAGAGCTATTTGCTACGTTTTCTTCTTCTCGATATCCTTTCACTTCTTCGCCGTTAACGAATCCTTTTTGATATTGCCCTCGAATGACATACTCATCGATCCGGTCCGAGGGGATCGGGCGAACGGCTTCCAAAACTTTTACTTTTTCGTTACGGACCGAGTCGGGAGAAAGATTGACCGGGGGTTCCATGGCAATCAGAGAGAGAAGTTGAATGACGTGATTTTGGATCATGTCTCGAAGCAGTCCGGTCTCTTCCCAAAAACGGCCGCGGGTACCGATACCGATACTTTCCCCGACCGTGATTTGAACGTGATCCACATAGCGGTGATTCCAAATGGCTTCGAAAAGAATGTTTGAGAAACGGAAGGTGAGTAAATTCTGCACCGTCTCTTTCCCCAAATAGTGGTCGATTCTGTAAATTTGATTTTCCGATAGATGTTTTCGGATGGAGTGTTGCAACTCCAAAGCCGACGGTAAATCATGGCCGAAGGGTTTTTCGATGATGACGCGAGACCAGGGGGTATTTTCTTCGGTTTCGGGATAAATGTGCCCGTTTTCGGAAAGCTTTTCAATGACGACGGGAAAGTAAGCGGCTTGAGTAGCCAGATAAAAAATCCGGTTTCCTCTCGTGTTTTCTTCTTCATCGATTTTTTGAAGAAATTTCCGAAGGGTTTTATACCCATCGTCATCATCGAACTCGGATCGGTGATAAAAGAGTTTGGAAGAAAAGTTCGACCAGACATTTTCGTCGATCTCGCCGGATCGGGAGTGTTCTTTGACCGATAGGTACATTTCTCGACGGAATTCATCGGTATTTTTTTCTCTTCGGGCAAAACCGACGCAGGAAAAGTGAAGGGGAAGAAGTCCCTCTTTGGCCAGGTTATAGAGAGCGGGCATCAGCTTCCTGGCCGTTAAGTCTCCGGTAACTCCGAAGATAACCAGAATGCAGGGATCCGTCGGCTTAAAATCTCGGGATCCCTCGGCAAGGGGATTCAAAAAATGAGTGTGACAAGACATGATGGATTTTCGTTATTTATTGGTTATTAATTATTTAGTTTTAATGAGGATAATCGGTGCAATTAATGGAGCCTCTGTTATATAGAAAACGTAAGAGAGAGGAATATAAAAATAATCGGGTTTTTATGGATAGAAAATTATGCAACTCCGGTCATGAGACGGGTTTTTGGCAATCGCTTTTTCTCCTGTTAATACGGGTTTATTGGGGTTTTTTATTTTTTATCGGGGGAGTTTATAAAGTCATTCACATGGCGGCATTCATTGTCTTTTTGCAGCAGTTGGGAGTCTACGGATTCGTTTCTTATTTCATAGCCGTTTTCGAAGTCGTTTGCGGGGTTTTGATTTTTTTCGGTTTGCTCACGAGATGGGCAGCTTTCGTTACTTCGGTAATGATGCTATTGGCCTATATCATTGCCAGTCCCGATCAGTTCCGTAGTTTTTTCACCGATCCGAATGCTTTCTTTTCATCCAAAAGCTTTCCTTATCTCTTTGCTTCTTTGGTTTTACTTTTTTTCGGCCCGGGTTCGGCCTCCTTGGATCGAATGTTTCGAAAAAAACAATCGGGCGGAGAGCCTCCTTCGGATAAGGAATAAGGATTACCAAAAAATATAGGGATCTTTCGATTCTTTCGGGGGTTTGCCTCCCAATTGGAAGCGAAACAGAAAGCGCCATCCCTCCTTAACCGTCTTC
>CAYGJM010000047.1:4071-12337 GCA_964350295.1 uncultured bacterium
GCCAGTTACAGGGCAGGAAAAGGGTGAGATGGAAATTCATTTCGGTAAACGACGGAATGTTAATTTGGTTCCAACCCGTTCTCGATTCGAATTCGAAAATGACATCTCGAAAAACCCTCCAATAGAGCTTCGTTTGGAAAATATCTACTCGATCGGAAAGGGGAGAATCAACGAGAGAGGCTTGCGATCGAAAGACGTCGAGGAAAAAATTATCTCGGTCGGCTTTTTGATAGTCATAGGGGCCTCGGTGACCGTATTGAAGGTGTACGGCAAAAGACTCGGATAGAGTAAATGCGGTGCGAAATCGAAAAAAATCCAATTGTCCGTGCTGCAGATTCCAAGCCGTATCGATTCGGCCGTGAATACGGGAAAAGTCGGAACTGAATTCTCCGTATATTTTGGGGATGACTTGTCCTATGGCCGATGTATCATAAAAAGCATAGGCATAAATATCGGCTTGCAACGGACAAAGAATTTTACCTTTCGGTTTGCGATATAAATAATTTCGAAGTCCGAAACGAACTTGACGCAAAGAGACGTAGGCATCATTGATATTAAAAAAGTAGTGACTTTGAAAAGAGTGAGTCGGTTTGCTGAATAAGTCATAAGCGGCGTACGGTTCGATGACGTGTTTCAGAAAGGGACCGTATTTTTTATGAAAACGGGCGTTGATCGGGGCTTGTAAGTGCCAAACGGAATCCCAAAGACCTCCTCCTCCCGGAGTATTCGAGTAGCCTATTCCTATATATTCGGCTCGGGGAGTGAGAGAAAATCCCTTGTAGTGAAGGGGTAAACTTACGGAGGGCTTCACCTCCAATCGGGAAGAATGAAAATCGGAAACGGGACTTTCCGGTTGATCGCCGAAAAGATAGTTCAGATAGCCGGCATTGACGGTTAAACCGGCTATCGGCCCCGGAGGGGCGAGAGAAAAGGGCTTGAGGTGAAAGAAAAGAACCGGGAGTTCTTCATTGACCGTTTGAAACGGGTTAATCCGGACTTTTGCTCGGGCATACGTCAACCAGTCCTCTTCGCTCATTTTAATTTCCAGAAGCGTGTCTCTTTCGGTATGCAAAAAATAGTCGCTATTGAAATAGGTTTCGATGATATTGGAATCGCTTAGTTTTTCATATTGACCGTTTACGGAAATCTTTCCCCAAAGAAGGGAATTGAGCTCTCCGTTGAAACGATTGCGAAAGTAACCGTAATTCCTTGCCGATTCCTTCTGAGCATCGTAAGCCAAAAAATTCAGAGCTTGAAAGGAAGTGGGATGTTCCGAGGCTTTATAATCGAATTGCAGGGAACCGCTCGGACCTCTGACCAGCCATTGATAATTGCCCGCCGGGTTGCGTCGGGGCAGCCAGTAGTCCAGTTGAAGAAAAGCTTTCAAATCTTTCCAGGAATAGACCTGATAACGCATGCTGAGCCTTTGTCCCGATTCTCCTCCCGTAATAAAATTGTAATAAACGGGGATATCTTTCAGGGTGCTGAGCTTTGCACGTAAATAGGGAAACCAAAATACGGGTATTTTCCCGACTCTTACTTGTACGTCTCCGGCCGTCAGGAGATCATAATCTTGAACGGAGCTTTTTTTCAGGCGCAGGTACCAAAGGCTTTTTTCTCCCTCGCAGGTGGTAATGCGGGAGTCATAAATTTTATAAGTTCCGTTCGGATACAGAAAAATTTGTCCCCCGGTGATAAACCAGCTACCGATGGAGGTTCTTCCGTTCAGAATCATTCCTTTTTTTTCGGAAAAATTATATTCGAGAGAATCACCGGAAAAATATTTCCCCGCGTATTCAACAAGCAAATTTCCGCTCGCCTTGACGTAATGAATCGAATCTTTCTTGGTATAGGAAATTTTTTCGGCCTGTATGCGGATTCCTTCCCCTTCCAAAACCCCTCCCCGGTCTCCGGAAAGGGTTTCATCGGCATACGTGGGAGAGCGAAGATGAAGCTTTACTTCGTCTGCCGGTAAAAAAAAGAGAGAAGAAAGAAATAGGGAAAGGAATAGAAGAACCGGAGCCACGCGCTTTCTTTTTTTTTCGGAAGATCGTAGCAGATTTAGGGTAAAGAATACAAAAGATCTTCCCGAAAATATATTAATCGGCAGCACGAATCAGGATGCCGGCCAGGATATATCGATTTTTTAAAGAGGTTTTGTTGAGTCGATTTAAGAGAATTTTTAATCCCTCCGGGTCTTGTTTTTCGGCAATCGAGAGATAGGCTTCCAAAAGCAACCGGGCATTTTCTTCGGGAGTGATTTCGAAAGGGGAGGAGGCCGGGGCCGGATCCCAAGGAAGTATTACAGGAAGCGGTAGGAGGTCCTCCGAAGTATCGCGCCGGAGTTCTTCGAAGAGCTTTTCTTTCCAAGGTCCTTTGCGATCTAATCGAAATAAAGCAAGGTCACTCCGTTTTCGTAGCAGAGGATGTCCTGCTTTTTGATGCCAGGCTTTGAGAAGGTCGATTGATTCTTCCGTTCCGGATTCTTCTATCAGGCGAACCAGGGGAGAAAAAAAAATCGTTGCTCCCGAATCAGCGACCGATTCGGCAAAGGAAAGAAAATTCTTTTCCGGAAGAGCGGCGCAAAGGGAAAGAATTTCTCTTTTGTAACGATCGGATATCTCGTACGGGTAAGGATCATTTTTCATTCCCCGGTTCGTTTTGAGAACTATTTTTCGAGTTGTCAGCATTTTTCCGGGGGAAGTATAGGGAAGGATGGCCGTTTCCTCTTCGGAGACGGTAAAAAGACGGGTGATTTCAGGGAGACAGGCAGGATCTTTTTTCTTGAGCAAGGAAAGGGCTGCATTGAGCCTGACTTGAGGATTATTATGGTATAAAAGAGCCCTCAGAGGTTCCGATTCGCCGTTGCACTCGCCGAGAAGAGCAATAGCCGGGAGATGGCCTTCCGCGGCTTTCCGTTCGATGGAGTGAAGAGCACTTCGGTCTCCGAGAAGATACAGAGAATAATAGGCGACCAGAGAGATCGGATCGGGGGAATTGATCGTCAGCTCCTTCAAAAAGGGTAGAGACTCTTCGTCCCGGAAGACACCCGAGGCGTAAGCACAAATTTCTTGAAGAATCGGATCTTGTCGATCGCGGAAAAGCCGTATTTCCGGAAGGAATTCCGTCATTTTACGCTCCGTTATGACGCGAAGGGTTTCATTACGCAACATTTCGTTGTCTCCCGTGAGAAACTTTTTAAGCATTTTGCGGGAGGAGGGAGTATCCGAAAGAGCAAACAGGGAGGGAAAAGGAAAAAGACATTCTTCGGGAAGTCGGTTCATTTGAGCCGCCAAGTGACCTTCGATTTCCGGATACTTGCGTTCGGCCAGGACGTAGGCGGCCTCAAGTCTGACGGGAATATAAGGGGATTGCAGAGCCTTAACAATTTTTTGATATCCTTCATCTTCTTGTAAGTCGGCGAGCGTTCTCAAGGAGGCGATTTGTATATCCATTCGCGGATGGGATAGCCCTCTCTCGGGGATGGATAAAAGTCCTTTGTGGTGAGAGAGGCGGGAGGCTATAATCAGGGAAAGAAATTCTCCGGGGTCGATTTCTTCTTTTTTCTCTTCCAACAATTTAAGAGCAAGCAGTTGCAGCCGCTCGAAATCATGACCGTTTTTTTTCGGGAGCTCTCTTTCATAGAGACGGAGTGCTTGATTCGGATCTCTTCTTTCGCAATGCGAAGAAACTTTTGTTTCCGAAGGAGCGGTTGCATGGCGGCATCCCGTAGACGGAAGGAGAAGAAGAATTAAGGAGGTTATCGCAAATAGTCCCATAATCGAATTCCGAAAGTTCGAAATGCTCTTTCAAGTGCCCCTATCGGTAATCCCATGACATTATAAAAGCAACCCGTAATTTCTTCGGAAAGAATATTTCCGGCTCCCTGTACGGCATATCCGCCGGCTTTATCCGTGCACTCCAATCGCTCGATATATGTCCGAAGATCGTTGTCGGAAGCTGCTTTCAAAAGTACTTTCGTAACGGCATGGTCGGTAACATGTCGGATCCCGTCGGTCAGGCAAATGCCCGTGATAACCTCGTGCCTTTTCCCTGCAAGGAAGCGAAGCATTTCCAAGGCTCTCTCTCGATTTGCGGGTTTTTCGAATATTTTTTTTCGATAATGAACGACGGTATCGGCTCCGAGAATGAGTTTTCGCGGATATTTCGTTTTTAAGCTGAATGCTTTTTCTTTGGCAAGGCCCGTGACATACGGGACGGGTTCCCCTCGGTAGGGATAGCCGGTTTCGTCAAATAAGGGTGCCGCCGACGTAAAGGGAAGAGAAAAAAAGGAAAGAAGTTCTCTTCTTCTCGGGGAAGTGGAGGCCAGAATAAATGACATGGAGGCAGATGTTACGAAAAAAGGATCTTTTCGTAAATCTTTATTCGGGAGCCTTATTTTCCAAGACGCTAAACCTCTCCTTGAACTCTCCGTGAATTTTTTGGACGGTATTCGAGGCCGTGGAATCGAAAAGAAAGGGTAGAAATGCATGAATAATGCATGCCAGCCCTGCAAAAACCATTCGGCATCCCACCGATAAAGCGACAATAAAATGTTTTATAAAGCTTTCACCGATACTATTCGGGTGGCGGGTAAACAGTGTTTTCATGATTTCTCCTTAAAGGTCCCTAGGCTCCTACATAGTTTAAACCGAGAATTTGGTAAAATATTTTTTCAAATAAAAATGAAAAATATTTCAAGCAATTTATAATCAATTTTTTATATAAAAATATTTTTTAGGGTTTTTAAACGAAAAAAGAAGACCTCTTCAAACGAAAAGAGGTGCATGACAATAAATTATCGTGTTAGAATGCTTTTCTTCTCACAAATTAAAGAGGACTTATGGAAGATTTTTCGGCTCTCGATATGCCTTCGTTTTTAACGGATGCCTTACAAAAAATGGAAATTAAGGTTCCCACGCCGGTGCAAAAGGAAACGCTTCCTCTTGCTTTTGAAGGGCACGATCTTTTGGTATCGGCTCGAACCGGAACGGGAAAAACGATGGCTTACTTGATCCCGCTGATCGTAAAATTGTATGAAAATACGGAAGGAACGGCTTTAATTATCACCCCGACCCGGGAATTGGCTTCCCAGGTCCATGATACTATTCTTCGATTGATCGGCAGAAAGAATAGATTCAAGACGGCTCTTTTGATCGGAGGCGCCTCCGGGTTTAAACAGAAAAAGGATTTGATGAAGAGACCGAGGATTGTCGTAGGGACTCCGGGGCGTATCATGGATCATTTGGAGAGGGAAAGTTTTCGAGCGGATGATTTAAAATTTTTAGTCGTGGACGAGGCCGACCGGATGTTGGACATGGGTTTCGGCATTCAATTGGAACGGATCGTAAAGGATCTTCCCGAAGAAAGGCAGACATTGATGTTTTCGGCCACCTTGCCTCCGGCCATGAATAAGCTGTCCGAAAAATATCTGACGTCGCCTCGCAGGATAGCCGTTGAAGCATCCGTTACTTCGGTGCCGAAAATTGTTCAGGAGACCCTTTATATGAAGTCTTCGGAAAAACGGAATCGATTACTTGCCGAGCTGGATCGTCGGGAAGGTTCGGTCATTATTTTTGTCAAAACCAAGAAAAAAGCGGAAATTCTGGCAGAAGAGTTGAAGGACTCCGGTCATTCGGCCATTTCGATGCACGGAGATTTGCCGCAGAGAAGAAGAGAAAGAGTTCTTCTTTCTTTTCGTCAGCGGAAAAACAGAATATTGGTGGCGACCGATATTGCGGCCCGCGGCTTGGATATTCCTCACGTAATGCATGTAATTAACCATGACGTTCCGGAGTGCCCCGAAGATTATGTTCATCGTATAGGAAGGACCGGAAGGGCCGATGCGGAAGGATTTGCCGTTTCTTTCGTGGCGCCCGAGGAAAAACGAAAATGGGCAGCCGTTGCGGGAATTATGAAGTTTTCATTGCCTGAAGACTCGGAAAAATCGATGAAGCAGGGAAGGAAAAGTAACGGGGGACGAAAGAAACCGGAAAAATCGTTTTCTTCCGAACGGAAGAAAAGAGCGTTCGGCGAAAGAAGAAAAGATTCCTCAAAAAGGAAAAAATCTTCCGATAAGATGACTTTTCGTTCTCAGGTATATGTACATTCCCGAAAAAAGAATGAAGAGCGATCCGATTCGGGGAAAAGAAGCTTTTTGAAGGAAAAACGCGGAAAGGGAAACCGAAAACAGAAGGACGTAAAAAAGAGGGAAACGAAAATCTTTTCGTAAGCATTTGATCGCAAGGTGTTCCGAAAGAGCTACGCAGAAAATGGCCGAAATGTCGGAAACGGAAGGTTTCGTAAAGGAATATGTTAACAGAGGGAGCGATATCAGGAAGGGAACGAGGCGGTAGAAGAGAAAGAGATGGAAGGGAGGCCCGGAAAGGCTCAATCTCTTATATCCCGTTACGGCAATACCCTTGAGCAGAGAGGCGCAAAGGGCGAGAATCAGGGCAAAGTGAAGGGAAAAAAAGAAAAGCAGCAGCCATCCCGTTCCGAATAAAAAAAAAGAGAGGAGACTTGTCGGATCCATTCTTTTTCCGATCCACAGTTTTAGTATCCAAGGAATCCACAAAGGAAAGCAAAGGACGGTCAACAGGACAGGGAAGGGGTCCGTCGTTCGCAAACCGATAAAAAAAATATAGGGAAACCCCGTAACGATAAAACTCATCAGAAAGCTCGTTAAAAAAAAATGATGCTGAAAGCGGGGCTTTTCTCGAAAAAAAGAAGATTTCAAAGATAAAAAAAGTCGAAAGGCCAAATAGAAGGAGACGGTTGTCGTCAAAGACGGATAAGCCCGTATTCTTTGGATGCATAAAGCCGTAAGAACATAAAAAAAGGTTCCCGCAAGCGGTAGGAGAGAGAGGGGTTTCGTCGAAAGGGTTTTCGTATGCATAGCCGAAACTTGATACCGGTTTTTTCGAAAAAACGGAAAAGAAAGTTTTCTTGAAAATTAAACGGAGCTTTTGATAAACAGGGTGGTCGAAAAAAAAAGGGGGAGCCTTTTTTGACCATAGCTAATGCACTGACCTTTACCAGAATCATTTTAAGTCCTTTATTTTTGGTCTTTTATTCCTGGCATTCCTTTTTCGGTATTTCTTTCATTTCGCTTCCTTATGTTCTGCTTTCCATTTTAACTCTTTCCGAGCTAACCGATGCTTTGGACGGATATTTTGCCCGAAAATACCATCAGGTTTCCGATTTCGGGAAAATCGTCGATCCCATGGCCGACAGCATATCTCGTATTTCGTGTTTTTTAACTTTTACGGGCGGGGTTGTTTCTCTTCCCTTAATTTTGGTTTTCATTTTTATTTACAGGGATTTAATGATATCCACTTTGCGAACGATCTGCGCGCTAAAGGGGTTTGCATTGGCAGCCAGGCCCAGCGGGAAAATAAAGGCCATCATCCAGGCCATTTCTATTTACATCGTCGTGATTTTAATGATTCCCAATTCGTTGGGCTATTTGGAAAATAGGGATTTTTCTCGTATTTCCTTATATATTGTCGGTTGTTCCGCGTTGTACACGCTTTATTCGGCCTTCGATTATTTTTATGCGTTAAACAGATACGTCAAAACATTGCTTAAAAACAAGGACTCTCGCAAATGACGGACGGAAAAGAAATATTAGGAATCGGTTTTCCCATTATGGAAAAAGTATTGAGCGTTCGAGACTCCTTTTTATGCGGTTCTCTTTTGGAAAAGGGGCAAACCGTTTTAATGGAACCCTTTATGCAGGAACAATTGATTTCTAAAGCCGGAAGCTGCCCTTTTTTTATTCCCGGAGGAGGAGTTATTCATCTTTTAAAAATTCTTTCTCATTTAAATTATCGAACGAGAATAACCGGAAAGATAGGCGAGGATACGGCCGGAGAATTTTGCGAAGCCTTTTTAAAAGATCGTAACGTGAATACCTCCTTGATTCGAACGGATGAAGCTTTTACGGGTCAAAACCTTCGTTTGGTTACTTCCGATAAGAGAAAGACTTATTGTCATTATGCCGGAATTTCTTCGGATATGAGGTCCGAGGAACTTTCCGAAGAGCTTTTTTTACGAGCAAAAGTTTTATTGTTGGATGATGATTCCCTGCATTGTCCCGATCTTTTGTTGCGAGCCGGTGAATGGGCGCGGAAATATGGATTGACGGTTTGTTTTAATCTGAATGACCCTTTTCTTTTATATCATCATTATGACGAAGTCCATTCACTTTTAGAAAGGTACGTCGATTTTTTTTCTTGTGTCGGAGATGGCAGGGTTTCCGGTT
>CAYGJM010000048.1:0-11869 GCA_964350295.1 uncultured bacterium
CGTATAGACTTCCCGGCGGGTCGGAAGCGGAATCGGGCCGACGACGCGTGCACCGGTTCTCTTTGCCGTTTCCACGATATCCATCGTAGCTCTGTCCAAAACTCTCTGATCATACCCTTTGATCCGGATACGTATTTTTTGCCTTTCTTCTTTAGCCATTTTTTGCTCTCTCTACTTATTGATAATTTCCTGTTGGATCTTAGCGGGTATTTTCTCAAAATGAGACGGCTCCATACTATAGTTGGCTCTTCCCGAAGAAAGAGAACGCAAAGTCGTGGAATAACCGAACATTTCGCTCAAAGGAACCTGCGCTTCGATAATCTGAAAATTCTTTTGCGTTCCCTGTCCCAAAATCTTTCCTCGTCGACGATTCAGGTCTCCCAATACGTCTCCGACATAGTCATTGGGAGAAGTTACGTCTACCTGCATAATCGGTTCGAGAAGTACGGGCTTACATTTCTTGGCCGCATCCTTCAATGCCATCGATCCGCATATTTTAAAAGCCATCTCCGAGGAATCGACGTCATGATAAGAACCGAACACAATAGCTACTTTTACGTCGACCAAATTATAACCGGCCAAGACACCCGTGGCCAAACCTTCCTCGATACCCTTGATGGTCGGCTGGATATATTCTTTCGGAATAACTCCTCCGACGATCTTGCTGACAACCTCGTTTCCTTTTCCGGGTTCGTTCGGTTCGATTTCCACGACGACGTGCGCATACTGTCCCCGTCCTCCCGACTGTTTGACGAACTTGGTATCGGACTTTCCGGGGATGGTAATCGTTTCTTTGTAAGAGACCTGAGGCTGCCCTACATTGGCCTCTACCGCAAACTCCCGAATCATACGATCACGAAGAATATCCAAATGGAGTTCTCCCATTCCCGAGATAATGGTCTGACCGGTTTCCTGGTTAGAGCTTACTCGAAACGTCGGATCTTCTTCGGACAAGGCCGACAAAGCCATAGCTAATTTTTCACGATCCTGTTTGGATTTCGGCTCGATGGCCATGGAAATAACGGGTTCGGGAAATTCCATCTTCTCCAAAAGAAGCGGTGTTCCGGCTGCACAAAGCGTATCTCCCGTCGAAGTATTTTTCAGTCCGATACAAGCGGCGATATCCCCGGTATAGAACTCATCCCGATCCACTCTTTGATTCGCGTGCATCTCCAAAAGACGAGTGACTCTTTCCTTCTTATCCTTCGTGGTATTGACCAAGTAACTTCCTTTGGTAAGGGTACCGCTATAAACACGCACGAACGTCAAACGACCGACGTAAGGGTCGGTCATGATTTTAAAAGCTAACGCAGCCAACGGAGCATCATCTTTCGGTTCCAAAATCAACTCTTCGGAGCTCTCGCAATTCATCCCTTTAACGGACCCTCGATCCAACGGCGAAGGCATCCAATTGATAACGGCATCGAGAAGTTGCTGCACGCCTTTGTTTTTGAAGGCAGATCCGCAAAGAACCGGATTGAATTTATTTTGACATACCCCTTTTCGAATTTTGGCATGGATTTCTTCTTCCGTCAAAGAATTCGGATCTTCAAGAACTTTCGTCATGAACTCTTCATCCGTATCGTCGATCATGGCCAGCTCATCCAAAAGAGCCGATCTCATGGCCGCACATTTCTCTTTGAGATCTTCCGGGATTTCTTCCACGGTCCACTCGGCACCCAATTTCTCGTCGATAAAAATAAAGGCTTTCATGGTAATGAGGTCGACGAGTCCTTTGAACTCCGACTCCGCTCCGATGGGACAATGTACCGGAATGGCGTTGGCACCTAACTTTTCGCGCATCGTTTTAACGGCGTCGAAAAAATCGGCTCCCGTTCGGTCCATCTTATTGACGAAAGCAATACGAGGGACTTTGTACTTATCCGCTTGTCTCCAAACCGTTTCGGATTGAGGTTCCACTCCGGAAACCGAACAAAAAAGAGCTACCGAACCGTCCAGGACTCGCAAAGATCTCTCTACTTCTATCGTGAAGTCAACGTGCCCGGGAGTATCGATAATATTGATTTTGCAATCTTTCCAATAAACGGTCGTTGCCGCACTGGTAATGGTAATACCCCGCTCCTGCTCCTGAACCATCCAATCCATGGTAGCGGCTCCTTCATGGACCTCACCGATGCGATGCAATCGCCCGGTGTAATAAAGGATTCTTTCGGTCGTAGTGGTCTTTCCGGCATCGATGTGGGCCATGATACCGATATTTCTTACATTCTTTAGCTTATCCTTATCTGATCGGGGCATGAATTCTCCTTACCATTTGAAGTGAGCAAAAGCCTTATTAGCTTCGGCCATGCGATGGGTATCATCTTTCTTCTTAATTGTAGACCCTTGATTATTATAGCAATCGGCCAACTCCATACTCAAACCGTCTTCCATGGATTTACCTACTTTTTTTCGAGCATTTTCCATAATCCAACGAGTGGCCAAGGCAAAACTTCTTTGAGGAGCTATTTCCAAAGGAACCTGATAGGTCGCCCCTCCTATTCTTCGGGACTTTACTTCCAAAGAAGGTCGGGCATTCTCGATAGCCGTTTCGAAGGCTTCCAGAGGGTTTTCGACATTCACTTTCTTGGCAAATTTTTTAAGCGCATTATAAACGATCGTCCGGGCAAGGTTTTTCTTCCCGTCATACATAATCTTATTAATAAACTTCGCAATCACAACGCTTTCGTATACCGGATCGGGTTCTACATGACGTTTTTCCGCTCTGTGTCGTCTGGACATTTGCTACCTCAATTATTTAGGACGTTTGGATCCGTACTTGGACCGACCTTGTTTTCTCTTCTCTACGGCGGCACAGTCAAGCGCTCCGCGAACGATATGATAACGGACCCCGGGAAGATCTTTTACCCTTCCTCCGCGAACGAGAACGATACTGTGTTCCTGTAGGTTATGTCCCTCTCCGCCGATATAGGCAATCACTTCTTCCCCGTTCGATAGACGAACCCAAGCCACTTTTCGCAACGCGGAGTTCGGTTTTTTCGGAGTTTTAGTTTTTACTTGAAGACAGACCCCTCGTTTTTGAGGGCAGCTTTCAAGGGCGGGCGATTTATTTCGTCTTACCTTGTCGCTTCTGCCTTTTCGAATAAGTTGATTGATGGTCGGCATCTGATTTTACTCCTATCCGGGGATTCGAAAAGAAATTAATATTTTTAAAAAAGTTTAGGACATACTTTATCATATGAAGAGATTTATTTGCAAAAAGTTTCCTTCCGTTTTTCTTCGACTCCCACCCCTTTTTTAAAAATATTCCGCCGCCGCATCGAGCGCTTTATCGAGGAGGAAACAGCTGACGGCGCAACCGGGAAAAATAATTCAACCTCTTGATCATTTCCCTCTCGAACCCGACGGCTCCGGGGACGTAAAAAGAGGGCCGCTCCTTCCATTCTTCGGGGAAATAGCTCTGCCCGGAAAATCCTTGCGACGTATCGTGATCGTAAACATATTTTTTGGAATAATCTTCTTTATGAGGAGTTTGATGATTCGTCAAATAAGACGGCGGTCGGGCATCCCGATGTTTTTCGGCATGCAGCGAGGCCCGTTGAAGCGCTTTGTAGACGGAATTGCTTTTCGGAGCCAAAGCCAAGTAGATAGCAGCCTGGGCGAGAGCCTCCTCCCCCTCGGGAGATCCCAAGATACGGTAACTCTCGCAAGCGGCCAGCACCCGCGGCAGAGCATCGGGATCGGCCAAACCGACGTCTTCCGACGCCATTCGTATCAAGCGTCGAGAAATATAGAGGGGATCCTCGCCGGCCCGAAGCATGCGGGCAAGCCAAAATAAGGCCGCATCGGGATCGGATCCCCGGATAGATTTCTGTAAGGCAGAAATTAAATCGTAATGAAAATCTCCCGATTTATCAAAGGAGGGAAGTTTTTTTTGCAAAATTCTTTGAACGTCCTTCTCGTCCATATTCTTCTTATTTCCGAAAAAGGAGAGGCTATCCAGAAGATGAATCAGGCATCTTGCATCTCCGGAGGCCATTCGGATCAAAGCCTCCTTTCCTCCCTTCGTTAATTTTACAAAAGAGGAATTTTGGCTTTCTAACGAAAGAATAAGTGATTCCAAATCGTTATTGCTTAATTTTTTAAATGAAAACGTCCGCAATCTGGATAAAAGGGCTCCGTTGACGTGAAAAGAGGGGTTTTCCGTCGTAGCCGCAATCAAAACCAAGGATCCGTTTTCCAAATACGGAAGAAAAAAGTCCTGTTGGCTTTTATTGAATCGATGTATTTCATCCATGAAAAGAACGATATGGGGATAGAGCAAAGGAGCGGCCTCTCGTTTTTTGAAAAGCTCCTTCAGTTCCCCGGCAGAGCAATTCGTGGCCGAAAAATAGAAAGCGCGCGGCGTCAAGGATTCGGCATAAATACGGGCAACCGTCGTTTTCCCGCAACCGGGAGGCCCCCAAAAGAGAAGCGAAACGGGCTTTTTTTCGGTAATGATACCGTATAAAAGACCGTCCTTACCGAGAAGATGCTCCTGTCCGACGATATCCTTCAAAGAGTGCGGACGAAATTTTTCCGTAGATAAAAGAGACATACGAACCTTTTTGTGCAATGCATGATTGCAATCCCGGTGAAGAAAGGGTAAAAAAGAAGTTTTTTTTGATGAGCAGATTATCCGAATTTCCGAATGCAAACAAGTTTTAAAATAAGACGTACCCTCTCGATCGTCATTTTTTTTCTTTTTCAAATGCCTCTTCACGGCTATTATAAACGTCCGGGATATGAAGCCATACAAGTAACGGGAGACTATATCCAGATAGCCCTGCCGTTGACGGCCATAACCGCAACGCTATGCCTGAAGGACTTCACCGGAAGCCTGCAATTTGCCGAGACTTTCGGCACGACGCTGGCCGTCGTTTTTATTTTAAAACCGATGATTAACGAGCGAAGGCCGGATACAAGCGGCCTCTCTTTCCCGAGCGGACATACGGCTGCCGCCTTTTCCGGGGCGGGATTCCTTCAAATCCGTTATGGATGGCCTTACGGAATTCCGGCTTATCTATTGGCCGCCTACGTAGGATTTTCACGGGTCTATTGCTATAAACATTGGACGAGAGACGTGATCGGGGGAGCGGCCATCGGTATGGCCGCCAATGTCCTGTTCACGAGACCCTACAAAGAAAAATGTCGCATCAAGGCTTTTTTGAATAAAGACTCGGGAGGCATTCTTACGGAATTTGATTTTTAATCTTTCCCTTTCGACAACTCTTTCAAGCTTTTGAGCCCGAAATAATGAAGAAAGGCCGGTGTAGTCTCATAAAGGGAAGGGTTCCCCGGAGCGGGCGATTTTTTTTCGTGGGAACAGAGATCTTTCTCTAAAAGAACGGAAAGAGAACGGGAACAATCCACTCCCCGAACGGCTTCTATTTCCGCCTTGGTGATCGGCTGTTCATAAGCGATAATCGTTAACACTTCTAAAACCGAGGGAGAAAGTTTATTTTTTTGAGGAGGCGATTGAAAGAGTTTACGAATATATTTCTCATATTCCGGTCGACTGCGCAAGGAAAATTCCCCGGCCGATTCCCGAATTTCAAAAGCCTTTCCGCCGACCCGATATTCCTCATTGAGATCTTTTAGGACATGCAGGATCTCCTTTTTCGTCGGCACGGGACCTTCGAATACGGCACGCATCTTCTCCGGAGATAACGGATCCGGGGAGGCAAATAACAAGGCTTCGATAATCGTATGTAATCGGTTCAAACGGCACCTCTTCGGATCAAAAGATCTCCCTCGCTATTTTCTGCAAAAAGCTCTCCGGACTTCATCAGTTCCAATAAGGCAAGAAACAAGACGATCCGCTCGCTCTTTGTTTTCCGTTCATCCAAAACGGAAAAAAAAGAGACGAATTCTTCTTTTTGCAACAAAATACGCCATTCTCTTATTTTGTCGACGATTCGATATTCTTCTTCTTGAACGTCATCGGGTTTCCCCCGTTTTATCCGGTCCGCAATTTTACGTAACATTTCCGTTGAAAAAACGGCTTGTTCCCGAAGAGGCTCCGAGGAAACGGGTAGATCGAAACGTAAAATCCCTCCGGGAAATGTCCGGTCCCGATCTTCTTCCCTTTGCCTCAAAAAAAATGTAAGTTCCTTAAAAGCATAATAACGAGAGAGTTGTTCCATGATATCCTGTCGAATATTTTCGGATGCATCCCCTTCTTCTTCGGAAGATTCGTCCAAAGGCAATAGTTTTCTGCTTTTCAAAAGCATTAAGGAGGACATCAGCGTCAAGAAATCTCCCCCTTTATCCAATTCCTCTTCCGAAAGATCGGTTAAGGAGGCGAGATATTGGGAGGTAATTCGTTCCAAAGTAACCTCATAGATACTCATCTCTCTTTTTTCAACGAGTTGAAAAAGAAGATCGAGAGGACCTCGGAAATTATTCAGATAAACATTCGGAACATCGGCTTTCATAGAAAAATCATTCCCCGTTTGTTTTAAACTTACCGGGAAGTTTTTTTTTTGTTCAAATCTCGAAAAACAAATCTTTCCCTTTTTCTTTCCATCCCTTAACTCTTTCATCATAAATAATATGAAATTTCCCCTGAAAATGAATTTACAAATATTTCTTTGATTTTTATAGGTTAGGAGATGGGCGCCGTGACGTCCGAATATTCATCCTTATCCAGCGGGGTTACATACGTGTATAAGAATTTTATAAAAATCATCTTTTTTCTCTTCCTTTTAGCTCCGGTAAATCCGTTAACGAGCTCTCAGTTAATGACCCGAAAGGATGTCAAAGAGGTCATGGAAGAACTATTCGTTTATCACGTGGAATATAAATCCATGAACCCGGAAATTATGCGCCGGGCTTTTCAAATGTACGTGGAACGATTTGACGGGATGAAAAATTATCTCACGGAAAAAGAAGCGGAACAGTTCTTAAACCCTTCCAAAGCATTGCTGACCGATGCCGTCGAGCGCTATCGGCAAAATGATCTCTACTACTTTGATCAACTGCATGCAACGATCGAATCATCCATTCGACGAGCCCGGGCTAATCGACAAGCCTTTCAAAAAGAAGTACATGAAAAAATGGCCCGCAACGGCGCAAAAAGTGACTACGAGCTACTGGAATCCTTTCCGAAAAGTGACTCCGCTTTAATGAACCGACAAAAGGCTCACATGGAAAGATTTTTGGAAATCCAAAAACATTCCACCCCTTTTCTTGTTACGGCAAACGATTATGAGAAAATGTCCCGATATTATGAAATGAGAATGTGCGAATTTGAAGACCTCTATTTAACGGAGAACGATGCCCTTCGAGAACACATCATGTCTTCGTGCGTTCTGAAATCGTTAGCCCGGAGTCTGGATGCTCATACCGACTACTTTTCTCAGGATGAGGCAAAGATCGTACAAGGATCGCTTAGCAAGGGATGCTGCGGCATAGGCGTTGTCCTGCAAAGAGATTTCCGCGGCATCGTGGTCCGGGAAGTATTGAAAGACGGCCCTGCCGACAGAAGCCAATCCATTTTTGTCGGCGACGAACTCCTTTCCATCGACAGTCGATCGATTGAAGAGTTGAGTTATAAGGAAGTCATGCATCTTTTGGAAGGACCCGAAAACTCTAAAATTACGTTGACCGTGCGAAGAGCCGACGACTCCGGAGAGCCGAAAGAAGTAAAAGTTTCGGTACAAAGAGAAAAGGTCGCTCTGACCAATCGTCTTATCGACAGCAGTTATGAGGAGTGCGAAGGGGGCATCATCGGAAAAATTACCCTGAATTCCTTTTATGACAATCAGGCCGGCATCAGCTCTTCCAAAGATATGCGCAAAATTATCGAATCCTTCAAACAAAAAGGAAACCTTAAAGGTCTGATTCTGGATATGAGAGAGAATACCGGAGGATTTTTGGTTCAGGCCGTGGAAGTGGCCGGATTGTTCATTACGAACGGCGTTGTCGTGATTGCGAAACTATCCGACGGCAAATTACACTACTTCCGCAATCTCGACGGAAAAGTGGCTTTTGACGGGCCCCTGATCCTGCTAACTTCCAAACTATCGGCCTCATCTACCGAAATCGTTGCCGGAACCCTTCAAGATTACGGCGTTGCGGTCATTGCCGGAGATCCCACGACTTTCGGAAAAGGTTCGATTCAGTATCAAACGATTACCCTTCCGAAAGCCAAACACTACTATACGGTAACGATCGGTCGTTATTACACCGTAAGCGGAAAGTGTACGCAACTGGAAGGTGTAAAAGCGGATATCGTCGTTCCTTCCGCCTACTATGAAGAAAAACTGGGCGAACGATACCTGGCCTATCCCCTCACCAAAGACCGAGTGGACCCGGCCTTTGAAGACTCTTTAAGCGACTTGGATCCAAGGGCAAAAGATATCTTCACCCGTTTCTACTTACCGACTTTGCAAAAAAGAAAAACCGTTTGGGAACAAGCGCTTCCGGAATTGAAAAAAAATAGCGCGGCTCGGCTTGCCAAAAATCGAAACTACCAACTCTTTATGGAAAAAATAAGAAGTGAAAACGTATCGATCGGTTCGGCTCATCATAAAAAGGGGCAGGAAGACCTCCAAATGACCGAAGCCATACAAATTATGAAGGAAATGATGGTCATCCAACAAGCGGGTCGCAAAAAAGAGAGGGCTACGGCCAAGATCTAAAAGACACAAATAGTTTATTATAAAAGATTTTTTTTCAAAAAAAATCGGAAAGCACTAAAATAAACATTGTTTTAAATGATTCCTGTCTTCTATATTGATGCCCTAATCAAGAAGGCTGGATAGCTCAGTCGGTAGAGCAGAGGACTGAAAATCCTTGTGTCGCTGGTTCGATTCCAGTTCCAGCCAACTTCTTTTCTTATTTATCCCAATTATCTCTTCCTATGAAGAAATGCTCTTGTTGGACGTTTTAACAGAAATAGGGGAGAAAAATTAAATGCCTTATACCATTGTCTTAACTCCTCCTGCCGATCAGGCGATTAAATATGTAGAAGTTTCTGAAGAGATATGTAGCCGGCATCAACCTCAATATTTACTTAATACAAGTGGTGCATCTTCTCCCCATATCACAGTGATTCAGTTTGATTGTTCTCCTAATATCGCACAAAAAGTATGGTCAAGCATGAGCGATAGGATGGAAGCGGAAAATTATGAATCATTTACTCCTATATTTATTGGAATTTCTTTTATAGATGGGGTTGGTCCATATGAAGGGACTACTTGGGTAGAGCTAGCTGTTAAGAGGGGTGATAACAGCTCTCCTATTATGAAAGTGCACCTTGCTGCAGTAGAGGTATTAAAACAATATGGATTAACACCTCTCAATGCGGCTGAATCTGATTATCGCCCTCATCTCACTCTTGGCAGAATACACTTGCCAAAACAAATAGAAACATGGCCTAAAGACCTATTTGTCAATACAGGTAGATTCAATTTAGAATTTGGCCTGTCTGATGAAAAATGGCAATATGCAGAAACCTTTGGGATTTTTCCAGGTACACAATAGCTTTGAGAGAGAGTCTATTTGTAAGATTTCCGCAAAATTTCCGCAAATGCTCTGAATTTAAAGGAATTTTTCTGCATCAATCAGGATAAGACCAATTCATTCTTCCCTGGAAAAACTGACTCTGGCATATTCTTATGTATTCAGAGTTCTATAGTGGATGGGTCTGAAAATCCTTGTGTCGCCGGTTCGACTCCGGATCCGGCTATTCTTTTTTATCTTAGATTAGAAAAATCAAACTCTTCCGTAAAGATTGCAGAAACTTCAAAAAATGCGTTGGCCTCGGTGCAGTTCCAACTAAAGCCATTGCATAGTAGATCATTGCAATAAAATATTTATACATTTATGGAAATAGTTACACAGAAAACATTTTTGTAGTAACATTGTGGATACAGATTTCGGGAGAGAATATGTTAAAACGTTTGATAAAGCACGGGAATAGTCGAGCTATTGTTGTTGACAAAGCTATTTTGGAGGCTGCCGGCATTTCGGAAGATACCTTGTTCCAAATTTCAGTGAATCCAAGCGGCGGTTTAGTAATTCAATCCGTAGATCACCATAAAAGAGAGCTATTTCAAGAGAACTTTGAAAAACTAAATAAGAAGTATAAAAAATTAATGCAAAACTTAGCGGATCTATGATTTCATACATTACCTTTGAGTATGTTATTAAAATTCACGATGAACTGATACGGGAATATGGGGGTCGTCCGGGAATTCTTCATGAAGGACTTTTACATTCTGCTTTGGAAATGCCGAAGGCTCGTTTTAACGGTAAAGATTTACATCGAACTATTTTTGATAAAACATCGGCTTATCTTTTTCACATGATCCAAAATCATCCATTCGTAGACGGGAATAAACGAACGGCGGCCATGACGGCTTTAGTCTTTTTAACCTCAAACGATAAGAGAGATTTTTGTGTTTTTGAGAATCCGTATCAAGATGTGATTTTGAAAGTGGCTCAAGGAGTGATAACAAAAAAGGAAATAGCGATTTTTTTCAGAAATTCTCAAATTAAATAACGAGAAAAACATCGCAATTCTTTTAGCGATATTTTCTTGAAACATCGTTAGTTTAAACGGGAGATTCCCCGCGCAATATAACTATTACGGGGATCAAAAAACTAAAAAAGCATTATGAATCAAGCTATCTCGGACAACCTATCTTGATCCGAAGAAGCGAGGAGAACCTTTTCTTCTATTTTCTTCCCGAACTCTTCGGTAACTTGCCGCATTTCTTCTTCGGTTACGGTTTTCGAAAGCAAAGACATAAGAGTCCAAGAGAGGGCTACCGTGTCGGGATGAACGGCAATGACCTGTTCATGGGTGTGCGGAACCGTCTGACCGACGGCCGGACCGTCTTGAACGTAAGAGATAACCTCACAATCGGGATGCTCTTCCCGTAAGACTTCCACCAGAGCCTTCTTGACAAGAGACATATCGCGAATTTCTTCGTCCGAAAGAGCGTAATTTTTTTCCTTGTGTTCTTTGGGAAGCAGTAAGAAAGCCGAGCCCATTCGTCCTTGTTTACGCATATTGTACAAGATTTCGACACTTCCGTATTCGTATACGAGTTGTCGGGCAATAACATTCGGATTACAAAAAGCACATCTCGATATCACGACTTCCTTTTCAATCGCCGGCATTGCGGAAGGCAAAACCGGCGGTTCGGAAGGAATGTCTCCTTCTATAACGGCTCCCCGTTCCTGCAAAGCCTGCAAAAGATGGAGGTATAATATCCGGTGTGCCTCGGGAAGATGAGCCTCATATCTCGTAAAAGGAAGAGGCGTATTTTCTGCCGGCAAGGGGTTTCTTTCTTCCTGCAGGATTGTTGCCCATTGATCGGCTATGGCATCGATATTTTCCCGAGCTACCGCACAAATGACGGGAGAAAGATTTGCCTGTCGAAATAAAACGTGTCGATTCGAATCCAACTTATCGACGGCACTTTTAACGGGACCGAAGTCTACGTATTGAGGGATGACTTCAACCACATATTTTCCCTCATGTCCTTCCTGAGGACGATCGAATTGGGCAATGACGAATTCGTGAATTTGAAAAGAACGATAAGCTTCCGTAACTTTTTGCAAGGCCGCAAATAAAGCTTGATTCTCTTCCAAAGACAAATCGGCCATTCCTTTCACGTCCCGGCGATGTAAAGCGATGGCCAGATGATGAGGAACTCGGGGATTTTCCGGATAATAAATCGTAAGCAATGCATCATCAAAAATCTTCTTATAGAGTAAACTTTCCGGACTCGTCTTGTTCAAAGGAATGATCGTCGGAGAAACCGGATCGGGATCCGAGCGAAAATGAATATTTTCTTCACCGACGAAACAATTCTCGATTTCTTCGGCGGTATAAGGAGCCAATAATGACGAA
>CAYGJM010000049.1:0-11782 GCA_964350295.1 uncultured bacterium
CCGGATGAATAACGGAATAATCACACCTAAAAATTTCAAATGTGCGGAAAATATTCGGAACACTTCCATCCCTCTTTTGGCGATTTCGACGGAGAAAAATGAATGAGGGTACAATGAGGCAAATCGGGAAGATCCGTTAATCGCGTGGCCTCCCGAATCGCCCAATACGTTCCGCCGTGTCCTACGATGAGGACGGGACCCGGATAAGCAAGGGCCCGGTTTACTCCGTATAAGGCTCTTTTGACAAATTCCCGATAAGATTCCGCTTCGGGAAGCAAGGCTCCGTTTATCCAATCGTTAAACCAATCCCCCACCACCTTGCCGGCATAGGTTCCGATACAAAATTCTTTTAATTCTTCGATCAAAATCATTTCGCATTTCATTTCCCTATTTAAGATCTCGGCCGTTTGCCGCGTTCTTCGTAACGGGCCGGAACAAATCGTTCGAACGGGTATATCCTGCAAAGCCGCTCGAGCCCGCTCGGCTTGCTTTATCCCGCAAGAGTCCAGCGGAATATCCGTAATGCCCATAGCCCGATGCTCCTTATTCCAACTCGTTTGACCATGACGCATAAAATAAAAGGGCTTCCAAGCAATCATCGATTTTCGAAATCCGTAAGAATTAAGATCTATACCGACTCGTGCAATTGCTGTACGAGTTGCCATCGATTGCCGTCTCGGTCCTTGAAATCCTGTAACTTTACGTGACCCGGGATTTCAATGATCTCTCCTATGAGATGGGCTCCCCGATTTTTGTAATGGGCAATGGCTTGCTCGATATCCCGCACGCGAACGGTCATTACCGCATTGGTTCCGGCCACCATCCCCTTCCCTTCAACGGCAAGACCTAACAGACAACCGTCCTTACCGGATAATTCGGCCCAGCCGTATTCATCGAACCGCTCTTTTAAAGTAAGACCGACGACATCGGTATAAAAATCTATCGCCTCGGAAAGATTTTTCACGACGATCCAACTCAGCTTTATTCCTTCAACATCCATAAAATTCCTCCGTAAATACAAAAAGGGATGATCTCACTTCATCCCTTTTTATACAAGATTCGGTACCGACCGTTTCTTATTCATTACCTATTTTTCCATCCCGAGAGCGGAGAAAACCCTTCACATCCATTTGTAAAAGAGCAAATGACAAAAAAGGATCCCTTACATATATTTTTTGCCGTTTCCCCTCTTTTTCCGCATATAAGAATCCGTTTCGGAAACCCTCTTTAATTTCTTCCAAAGAATAAAAATCGATAGACTCGATAGCTTCGGACTCTTCTTTTTCGGAAAGTTGCCGATCGCAAATGACGGCCAAATAAACGGGCCCTACGGTATTCACCGTTCCCGAATCCGGACAGACGTCACCCAAAAGCTTTAACTCATTTGAAATCAATCCCGTTTCTTCTTTTAATTCTCGCAAGGCCGCTTGTTCCGGCGTTTCGTTCGCTTCGATTCCTCCTCGAGGCAATTCATACTCCCAAGAGCGAGTGGCATGACGAAAATTTCGATTTAGGGCTATTCTTCCGTCCGGCAACATCGGAACGACGACGACTCCTGCCGGACCCCGCAAGGAAGATCTCCACAAAATCCTACCGTATACACCGTAATTCCCGTTCGGGAACCTTACCGCATCGTTCAACCAAATCCAGTATTTGTCTTCGGCCACAATACCGACTTTTCTCTTGGTTTGCTCTTCTATTTCTTTCATTTTTATCGGATCGTCAACAATTTGTATTTCACCGTTTTGAAAGTCTCCTAACGAACCGGAGGTCGTCATCGTAAGATAATCGAAATAATCTCCCGAGGGCAGCGCGAAGAGAATCCGCGATAATCCTAAAATTAACAATAATCGTTTCATTTTCATCTCCTATTTTTATATCGGCAGATTAATAAAATCCCTTTTTACATTCAAAAGAAATTAAGATTTGATTTAGAATTTCATTTTTATCATAAGGAGTTTTTCATGATACCGTCTTTGCATATGCCCGATTTTTATTACCGACCCGAATTAGGAGCCTATAAAGAAATTCTCGGCCTGTTCACGCTTTCCCCGGAAGCGGTTGAAAAAAGATTTGCGGACGTCGAAGAAAGCGGTCGTATACGACAAGAAGAATTTCTTTCGGATCTTTCCTTCCCCGTTTATACGCCGGGAAGAGACCTTGAGTCTATCCAAGCCGAATTCGAAGAGTTTGATTGGCTGCGCCTTCACCTGCACTCTCCGGATCCTTCCCGGCCCCGTCAAGTGCGCCCTGAATTTCAAATAGCCCAGCAACTGCTGGCTCTCCATCGTTACCGCCAACCCAACTGCGTAACTTTCGAACACTCCAAAGCGGACGATTCCTATAACTGTTCCTGCCTCACTCTCAACGGAAGAAAATATTTTGCGTTGGAAGGGCCTACCGAACAAACACTGGAATATTTCTATCGACTGCTTCAAAATTGGGATGTCGGAACATTGGTTGCCCTAACGGATGACCAAGAAAAAGGAGTCCCTAAATGCTTTCCTTATTGGCAGAACCGAACTTTTGAAATCGGAGGAGAGATCTTTTTTGCCCTTCCCCTGGAAGATCAGTATGACGTTCCGATGAACCGTTGGGAAGAAAAACCGATCCCCTTCCTCCATATGCCCCAATGGAAAGATCATCAGGGCGCCGAAGATCTACCCTCCTTTATGGAGCAAGTCGACCGTCTTCGCAAACGAGCGGATAAAGATCATATCCTGGCCGTTCACTGCAGTGCCGGCGTCGGTAGAACCGGAACCTTTCTGGCGATCACGGCTCTTTTGGATGCGATCGATGAACAAATTGCCGCAGGAATCTCTCCGGAAAACATATCCCTCAGCATTCCTGAACTTTTCTTACGCATCAACCTGTATCGAAGACCGTTGGTTGCCAAAGAAGCCCAATACGTCACTCTTTATCGAGCCGTTGACTATTATCTGGATCAATTAAAAAAGGAGTCCTTAAAGCCATGCGAACGATCGTTATAATTCTTCTTTTTTTGTCCGCATGGATTCATGCGAATACTGCGGATATGTCGATAAAAGCCGTTGTTTTTGATTGCGACGGCATTTTAGTCGACTCCGAAGCTCTCAAATTGCGAGCTTGGCAAGAAGTCCTGCAAAAAGAGGGCATTTCTTTTGATAAGGAAGAATACCTCCCCCTGATCGGCCATACGGGAAAGTTCATTTTAGCCGCCATCAATGAAAAACGACATATCTCTCTTCCCCCTTCTCTTATTGATCAAAAGAATGAAATTTATCGCTTCCTGCAAACCGAAGGAATAGACCCGATACCCGCCACCTCCGCCGTTTTGAATTGGTTAAGAGAGGAAAAGGAAACCCTTCGCCTTCCTTTGGGAGTGGCATCTACGGCCGGCAAAAAAGAAATTCTCTTCAACCTGCATCACCTGAAAATAGCCGATCTTTTCGATATCGTCCTTTCGGGAAAGGAAGATTTGACTTCTTATCACGATCCGGAAGGAACTAATAAACCGAAACCCTATATCTACATGGAAGCTTGTGCTCGATTGGGCATTCGACCGGAAGAATGTCTCGTGTTCGAAGATACGCAAGCAGGCGTGGAATCGGCCAAAACGGCCGGATGCAGAGTCATTGCCCTACCTACGCAGTGGACCGGAAATCAAGATTTTTCTCGAGCCGACTATATCTTTTATCAAGACTCCGAAGAAATCTTACGTTTGGTTCAAGAATTAACGGTCTCAAAAAACCCGTAACAAAATAAAAAAACCAAAGACGATCCTTACGGATCGTCTTTGCGGCATTCCTTTTACGAATTCGATAAAGCCGTTTGATATTTTTCTATTTGTTTGTCCCAAGCAAGATCTGCTCTTCCCGAAGCTTGGACGAGGGCATCATGCCTATTTTTTACCTGCTCATAGGCGGATTCATCTCGAATCATAAGCTTTCCGCTTTCCCATTCGGCAGCTAATCGGCCGCCTTCCCCGACTTCGGGTCGATAATAAAAATCTATTTTACCGGCATGACCCAAATAATCACCCAATCTTTCCGGGAACATTTTCCCTTTATCTCGGACGTCTTCTTCCGTAGTTTGAATGAAAGTTTTGTCTCTTTCTTGAATGGAAGCCCAACGAATTTCGTCCGGTGTCGTCATATGAATAATGCGAGTCGTGTAATCTTGCTTTTTTAACAAATCAAAAAGTTTTCCGACCGCAGGCGATGTAGCCGTCGTTCCGAAATAAAAAGAAACTCTATCCTGAATAAAATGAGCTAAAATTAAATGATTCATTGCATTGGAAGCAGGTCTCCACTTGTCATAGGCCGCTTTGCGCCCTTGGGGCGAGGGGTCGTTTGCAATGTCCGTTTGAAAGCCGGTTATTTTTTTTAAACAAACATCATCGGGATCGATGTAGGCATATTTTCTTCCTTTTTCTTGAAGATCAGCCCTCATCTGTCGTGTTTTCCCGGCTCCCGGTCCTCCCGCCGTCAATACGCAATGTCCTTCTCTCTCCGGATCAACTCCCATTATTTCTTGGTATAAGGAGGAAATATCCCGAGCTAATTGGTTTTTTTCTTCTTCCGTGTAAGGGACCTTATTATCAAAAGCCACCCCCGACAGAAAGCCTTCCATCATGGGTCGAGGAACGGAATAGGAAAAATCCCCGGAGTAAATCGTATCTAAATTACAAATGTTAAATGTCATTTTTTCTCCTGCATAAAAATAAAAGATTTTGCTGCAGAATAACTTAAAAAACAATTTCTTTGCAAATTCTTAAAATTTCAAATCGATGACACCGTTTTGTTCCATATACGCGGAAATGGCCCGTAACCATTCTTGAACGGCCGGATGATCGACGGGCCCGAACCGGAGACCGAAGTGACCGGTATCTTCCGGGTTTTTGGCCTGTGTCATATTAACGGCAAATGCAAATTGTTTTCCGCATCGGTCTCGGAATAGATAAGTTGCCCCGATTAATTCGGGAGGAATATTTTCACTCGACAGAGGAAGGTCGAAAAGACGATCGGAATAGGTATCCAGTTCTTGCCGATAAATGTTTTGTTGTTCTTTCGTTCGCCGGTAATAACCGGCTTCCGGATAGGCGATATAGAGACACCCCCCCTGAAAGAGATAATCGCGAATGACGGTTGCTCGGCTACGCACGGTAAATAAGCGAGCCGGATCGGCGGCAACGGAGGGGTCGACCAACTCGGGAGAGATTTCTCCTTGAGTACAGAGAGGAGTTGCCGGCATCGGCGTATGAATGACGCCCGTCAAATCACTCACATTCTTGTGCAACTCGGAAGCTAAAACCTGTTCGATCACCCCTTGCAGGGATACGAAATAGGGTCGAATTTCTTTATCCGTTCCGGAAATTTCCAAGACGCCTTCGGTCAAAAGAGTGCTCCAATATTCGGAAATTTTCTCCGCTAAGGGAGAAAACTCTTCCGCATGAAAAGGAGGGGTGCCCGATCCGCGGATGATTTCCGCTACTCTCGCATCGATCAAAGTCGGTAAAAACGATTCCCGCTGATGATTTTGTTGCACGATTGTCTGCGCCGAAATCGATGCACCGACGGGATCCAATAAAACGCTCCCGAGTAAAATCGGTGCCGTATGAACGATATTCATGGTAAAAATTCTCCTTTATTTCATGACCGTTTCGGGAGCGGATATTTCCGGTTCTACCCAACGTCCGTGTTGTTTGATCAAAGCAATGAGTCGATCGTCGGCATCCGCAAACGAAATATTCTTTTCGACGCATTGTTTCCCGACATAGAGATCGATCATGCCGGGCCGAGAGCCGACGTAACCGAAGTCGGCATCGGCCATTTCTCCGGGTCCGTTTACGATACAACCCATAATGGCAATCTTTACCCCGGGAAGATGGGCCGTTTTCTCCCGAATCCGGGCAGATACTTCCTGCAAATCGAAAAGGGTCCTTCCGCACCCGGGGCAGGAAATAAATTCGGTTTTGGAGGTGCGCATCCTTGCGGCTTGTAGCAGATTAAAACCGAGCTTCCGCAGAAAGGAAAGATCATAAGGCGCCCGTATCAGAATTCCGTCCCCCAAACCGTCACACAAAAGCGCTCCGCATTCGGCAGAAGCTTGAATGATAAGGTCTTCTTTCGAACCTTCATAAGAGAAGGCGAGGATAACGGGGGTCTTTATTTTTTTGTCCTGCAACCAATCAAAAAACCTTCGTGCAAAATGCAAACGACTCTCGGAAGGAGAAAGAAAAATCAAATCGGGACGAATCGTCTCGAGAAGAGCCCAATCCTCATACGATTCGTCTCGAATTTCTACCGCTTTCGGCATACCGTTCGATCGACCGGCTTCCCGTAAGGAAGAAGAGGAAAGAGAGGGGATGCCGGCTTCTTTCAAATCGGTAACGATCGAAAGTTCCGGATCCGTTTTCGGAATCTCTCGGAGGACAAGGGCATCGCTGCTCGTATTTTTGCGTTTCGGTTTTCCGAAGAAAACGTCACACCCCAATTGTTGATACAAATCAGGCAACCGTAGATCGGATAAACCGGCTTCCGTCATCACCGTACCGTCCGGATGCAAAGGCATATTTTTCGAAAAAGAGACGTCACGTCGTTGCACGGATTCAATCCGTCGATATTTTTCTTCGAAAGGCTCGACCCCTCGGCCTTGATAAGAAACGGCAAAAGCAACCAGTCGTTTACAAGGATCGATTTCATTCCAAGGATCTTCCGTCAAGGATACCCTCACGGTATCTCCGATCCCGTCCAATAACAACGAACCGATTCCCATGGCCGATTTGATACGCCCGTCTTCGCCGACTCCCGCTTCGGTCACGCCCAAGTGTAAGGGATAGTCCCATCCCAAGACCATCATTTCGGCTACCAACAAGCGATAGGCCTGAATCATAACGCGGGGATTGGAGGACTTCATCGAAAACATAAAGTCATGATAATCATTTTTCCGACAAATCCGGGCAAACTCCAAAGCCGACTCGACCATCCCTTGCGGCGTATCTCCGTACCGATTCATAATCCGATCCGAAAGAGAACCGTGATTGGTTCCGATCCTCATGGATCGTTTCAAACGCTTGCACTTTTCGACGAGCGGCGTAAACTTCTCTTCGATCTTTTCGATTTCTTCGGCATAGGAGGCATCATCATAGACGATCGTTTTGAAAGAAGCCCGCTTATCTACGTAATTTCCGGGATTGATTCTTACCTTATCGACAAAATCAATGACGCGCATGGCTGCCGGGGGAAAAAAATGAATATCCGCCACGAGAGGAATCCGATAACCCCGTCGGAGCAGTTCATTTTTAATTCCTTCACAGGCAAGGGCCTCTTTCATCCCCTGAACGGTCACCCGAGCAATTTCACATCCCGCATCGGCAAGACGCATGATTTGATCCGCGGTTGCCGATACATCCCGCGTATCGGATGTCGTCATGGATTGAATGCGAACGGGATTGCTCCCTCCCACGCCGACGGAGCCGACGAATACTTCTCGCGTCTTCCGTCTTTCGGTTCTCCATACGGAGGTACAATATTGAATCATTGATCATCTCCGGTATTATCTCGGGTATAAAAACGGGGCTTTCGGTCTATGGCCGTATAGTGAACCCCCAAATAGTCAATCTTGAGTTCCGCGGCAAGCGGCTCTAATTCCTCTACGTTTTTCCTCTTATCGTCCATAAATACGATACGCTCGGGTTTAGGCTCCGAGAGATCTAAAAAGGCAGCCAAGACATCCCCTTTTTTATTATAGTCACCGACGAAGAGAATGCCGCTTTCGCAAAGGGCCGGGCCATTGATTTGTACCGTTCGGCCCGCCCAAGAACTCGGAGCATCAAATTCCAAACCCAAAGAACGGACCTGGCGAACGGTCGAATCGACAACCGAAGGTTGACGATGGGTAAAACCCATAACGCGAACTCCCTTCTCCTGAAGGGCTTGGATAAGAGCAACAAATTCGGGTTCAACGGGGCGTACTTCGCAAGTTTTTTGGGCCTCTATCCACAGAGGATAGACATCCCGTACGGCTTCCGTTTTTGACAAACCGTCATTCATCCGCTTTTCAACCAAACCGTAAAACCAATCGGCATGTCCGTAAAACCGATTGGCTTCGAATAAACAATTATCTAAATCAACGAATAACCGGTCAGTCGTTTTCCAATCGTAACAAAAGTCCGTTATTTTTTGAATTTCAATTACTTCCCCGTAGATAAACACGGGGAAGTAACCGATAAAAAATAAAACTGCCTTCAGAAATCGTTTTAACACGTTACGACATCCTTTACGGGAGAGGCAAGGCCACTTGGCTATTTTGAGAGCGATAAGACAAATAATCCTTGAGAATCGCGGCGTGATCAAAAGCAAGGCTATCCCAAGGGATATCTTCGATCTTAACGACCCAGGCTTGGGCGGCATCATCGCCGGCGGCAGGATTCGTAAAAGCTTTTGCCACATGGGTTACTTCTACCGAATGATGCCTAAAATCTCTTTTCGGATCCGAGTAAACGTGGAACTGCTTGAGATCGTGTAGTTCCAAGTTAACCTCTTCCATCATCTCTCGCCTAACGGCCTCTTCCACCGTCTCTCCGTATTCCACTTTTCCTCCGGGAAGAGCCTTTCCCCAAGGTGCTTTTCCTCTTTCGATTAAAACAATTCCTTTAAACTCTCCCTGCTCGAACACTTCGATAATCGCGGTCGTCGTCAAAATCGGCGGTTTATGATCCGCAGCATGGCAAAATGTCGAAAAAGAAAAAAGGCAAATGGCCAGAAGCAAAAATCCTACTTTATTTTTTTTCATTATTCTTCCTCATTTTTTCGGTGGCGTACTATACCGGTTTCATCCCGCCTATTCCACTCTTTTTATTGCCTTACGAAGGATATAAAAAAATGATTTACGGGCATGCGGATCTTTCTTCCCCTGACGTCATGGATTTTAATGCCTTTTTTTGTTATGAAGAGGGCCGTGAAAACAAAAATACTGATCAGTTTTACGACGACTCCCCAACGAATCATCGGTATCGAGCCGATGATTGCTTCCCTTTTACGGCAAAAAACCGATGATATCCGCATCGTTCTTTGGCTTTCCCGCTACTATTGGCGCAGCGGAATTTCTTATGGCCCCGAAGAAGTGCCGGAATTTATCCGAAACTCGCCGGTGGAAATCGTCTTTGACCGAGATTACGGCCCCTGTTCCAAATTATGGCCTGCTCTGGAAGCGGAAACGGATCCCGACACGTTGATTATCAACGTGGACGATGATACCGTTTATCCGGAGGGAGCGATAGCCACCCTGATCGAGTATAGTTTGAACGATCCCTTCGCCTCCTTCGGTTTTCGAGGGAAAATTTTCAAACGATCCCGCTTTCGCTCCTCTTTGCGTTATGCAACGGGGGAAACGATTTTCAGTACCGCCCCGAAAGAGGTTGACCTGCTGACCGGCACGCACGGCGTCATCTATCGACGCTCTTTTTTTACTCCGGAGTATTTTTCGGAGTTTCCTTCCTGCCCCGGCGCCCAACATGCCGATGACATCTGGACGCAAGGACATATTGCCCGAAACGGCATTCGCAGGGTTTGCCTTCCCCCTCCGGGAAAATTCCGGGATATCCCCTTGGAGCAATTGGGAGTCCGAAGACTCTGGGATTCGGTCAATCGAGGAAAGAAACACAACGATCAAGTGTTACGCTATTATCGAAAGGCTTTTTAAAGCGATATTCGTTTCAATCGCAAGGCATTTAAAACGACCGAAACGGAACTGCAACTCATGGCGGCCGCCGCAATCATCGGATTTAAAAGCCATCCCGTTACCGGAAACAATACTCCCGCCGCAATCGGAATGCCGATCGCATTATAAATCAGGGCAAAAAAGAGATTTTGTTTGATATTTTTCATCGTGGCCCGACTCAAACGGACGGCTCGGCATATCCCGATAAGATCTCCTTTCACCAAAGTAACGGAGGCACTTTCCATGGCAATGTCCGTCCCCGACCCCATCGCGATGCCTACGTCAGCAGCAGCCAGAGCAGGAGCATCGTTCATACCGTCTCCGGCCATGGTGACGATCTCTCCCTTCTTCTTCAATTCTTCGATAAAATGCCGTTTCCCTTCCGGATTCATTTCCCCGTGATATTCGTCGGGGGATAACGGAGAAGCTATTTTGCGAACCGTTGAAGAGTGATCTCCCGAAAGGATAATAATTTTTTGACCGAGACGACGAAGCTCTTGAACGGAAGATAAAGCGGAGGGTTTGACGGGATCTTCGATCAAAAGATAACCGACGATCTTATGATCCGCGGTTACGGATACGGCCGTTTGCCCCTCCCGTCGAAAGGTTTCGATTTTTTCTTCTTCCCCTCCCCGTCCGATGAATACCTCTTTGTTTTCTGCCGACCCGGAAACGCCTTTGCCCGTTACGGATTGAAAGTTTTCCGCCTTCGGAAAGGCAATTTTTCGTTCTAAGGCAGCTTGAACGACGGCCCGGGCCAACGGATGTTCGCTATTTTGCTCGACGGCTACCGCCAACCGAAGAATCTCTTCTTCGGCTAATTCTCCCGTCTTCACGATGCTCTTCAACCGAGGTTTTCCCTCCGTTACGGTTCCGGTTTTATCCATGACCGTCGTTCGCACGCCGGCCAATTTTTCCAAAGCTTCGGCATCCTTAATTAAAATTCCGTATTCCGCTCCTTTCCCCATTCCTACCGTAACGGACACGGGGACGGCCAATCCGAAAGCACAGGGACAGGCAATGATCAATACCGAAACGGCATTGATCACCGCATAAACGATAACGGGTTCGGGCCCCCGAAAAAACCAAATGAAAAAAGTAAGAAGAGCCGATAACAAAACGGCAGGAACGAAATAGGCCGATACCCGATCGGCCTTACTTTGTATGGGTGCCCGACTCGATCGAGCTCGTTCCACACTTTCGATAATACGGGCCAATACGGTCTGCGAACCGACTTTTTCGGCTATCATGATAACGCTTCCCGTTCCGTTTACGGTTCCTCCCGTCAGCACGTCTCCTACCCTTTTCTCGACGGGAAGGGATTCTCCGGTCATCATGGATTCGTCAAAAGAGCTTTGGCCCTCTTTGATTTTTCCGTCGACGGGTACTTTTTCTCCCGGAAGAACCCGCAAAAGATCACCGACTTGCACGCGTTCGATCGGTATTTCTTCTTCGTGACCCTCCTTTACAACGCGCGCTCTCTTCGGTGATCTTTCCCATAATAAGGCCACGGCCCGATTCGTTTTGGACCGCGCCTTACTTTCCATCATTTGGCCGAGTAAAATCAAAACGGTCATGACGCAGGCAACTTCAAAATAAATTCCGGGGGAGCCTTTATACAAAAAAGCTTCCGGAAATCGATCGAAAAAAAAGAAGGCAAATACGCTATACGTAAAAGCCGTTCCGATTCCTAAGGATACCAAAGAAAACATATTTAACTTTCGCTGCTTCACCGAAAGAAAACCTTTCTTAAAAAGAGGAAAGGCGGCCCAAAAAACGACGGGTAGGCTCAAAAGCATTTGCAGTAAATAGGAAAGATAAGGACGAAGAAAGGAAGTTAGGTACATCCCGAACATGGCCAAAAAAAAGACCGGAATCGTAAAAATCAAGCCGATCCGAAAACGACGAAGCAAATCGTTATCTTCCGGCAGTCCGTTTACGACGCTCTCCCCTTTCGGTTCCAAGTCCATCCCGCAAACGGGGCAGGTTCCCGGTTGATCCTTTACGACTTCCGGATGCATGGGGCAAGAGTAAATCACAAAAAATCCGCCGATTCGGTTACCATAGATCCACGGCTCCC
>CAYGJM010000050.1:0-11696 GCA_964350295.1 uncultured bacterium
TGGGCGGAGGATTGGTTCCGGGATCCCTTCTGCTCGTCGGCGGAGATCCGGGTATCGGAAAGTCGACCTTACTACTGCAGGTAACGGCCCTTTATGCGGCTGCCGGATACAAGGTGTTGTATGTATGCGGTGAGGAATCGATCGAACAAGTCTCTCTGCGAGCCGGTCGTTTGAATATTTGTGCCGATCAAGTACTTCTTTCCGGGGAGACCGATCTCTCCGTCATTAAAACCCACCTGGAAAACATCAAACCGGATATCGTGATCATCGATTCCGTTCAAGTGGTTTTTAAAGGGGATGTCCCCTCGCTTCCGGGATCGGTAACGCAAATACGGGAAGTGACGACCGAGTTGATGTACTTGGCCAAGGAATTATCCATTTCCGTTTTTTTAATCGGACACGTTACGAAATCCGGAGAGATTGCGGGACCTCGCGTATTGGAGCATCTTGTCGATGCCGTTTTTTATTTCGAAGGGGATCAACAGCATCACTATCGTATTTTGCGGGCCGTAAAAAATCGTTTCGGTCCCTGCGATGAAATCGTCGTTTTTCAGATGCAGAGTCACGGTTTGCAGGAAATCGAAAATCCTTCGGAAGCCTTTATCGATGAAAGAAAATTGGAAATGAACGGTTCCTCCGTCGTGCCGACGGTGGAAGGGTCCTGTCCGATTTTAGTGGAAGTGCAGGCGTTGGTTACCCCTCTTACTTATAGCGCTCCCGTTCGGCGCTGTACCGGCATCGATACCAATCGTTTGGCTTTGCTATTGGCCGTTTTGGAAAAAAGAACCGGTTATTCCCTCTTGAGACGGGATGTTTTTGTCGCCTTGGCCGGGGGAATTAAGGTACGCGAGCCGGCTTTGGATCTCGGTATATTAATGGCCGTAGCTTCGTCCTATCTGGAAAGAAAAATTCGGGCCGGATCGGTTTGTCTCGGAGAAGTCGGTTTGGGAGGTAATATTCGGCGGGTTTCTCGGCTCGAAAAACGCCTTAAGGAAGCTTTACGAATGGGTTTTACGAAGGCGATCATTCCTCGAGGTAATCTGAAGGACCTACCCCCGGAATTACGGGAAACGATGGAAATTCACGATGTGGAATTCGTGGAGGAAGCCGTCGAAAGGAGTCTCGATCCGTGACCGTAATTACCGTCGGAGCCCGAGGGTCGAGGTTATCTCTTAAACAGGTGGAAGAGGTAATTCGAGGGATTCGTTATCATCATCCCGATCTTCGATTCGTCCTCAAGTGTTTTTCCGTAAAGGGAGATCGCGATTTGAAGACCTCCTTAAGGGATATGGAAAAAACGAATTTTTTTACGGAAGAAATAGATCGTCACCTGTTGGACGGCGCTTGTCGAATCGCCGTTCATTCAGCCAAAGATCTTCCCGATCCCCTTCCCAAGGGATTGCAAATCGTTGCTCTTACCGATTCGGTTTCTTCCGAAGACGTCGTAGTGGTTCGCTCCGACAGCCCGCTTTTTAAAAAAAGGAGTATCTCCTGTCGGATTGCTACCTCTTCCTTGCGCCGGGAGGAAAATATCCGAAAGCTCTTCCCGAAAGCCGATCTCGTCGATATCCGGGGAACGATCGAGAGAAGATTGTCTCTTCTTCGGGAGAATTCTTGCGAGGGGGTCGTGGTTGCCAAGGCCGCTTTGATGCGTCTTTCTTTGCAGCACTTGCCCATGCTCCCCTTGCCGGGGGTGACGGCCAAAGGACAGGGCTCTTTGGCCGTCGTGGCCAGGACGGGGGATGCAGCCGTGGCCGATTGGTTTTCCCGTATTGACTCCCGCCGAAACGGAAAGGCTCTTTATTTCGGTCTGGATCCTTCCGGATTTTTAACGGCCGGAACGGTCACGCATTTTCCTTTGATCGAAGTGCGCCGATTGCGTTCTGTCGAGGATCCCTTTGCTTGGATGCATGCTTTTACGCACGTTCTCTTCACGAGTCGAACGACCGTTCGTTTATTAACGGAAGAACTGGAAAAGAACCCCTGTTATCAATCCTTATTACAAAAAAAAATAATCGTTTCCATAGGCGAAGAAACAACGAAAGCTTTGCGTGACAAGGGGCTTTTCGTGAGCCATACGGCGCGGAAGGAGTCACAGGAGGGTTTGATCACGCTCTTCGAGAAGCTTCCTTTAACGAAAAACTCTTTTATTTTTTATCCGAAATCTTCTTTGAGTCGCCCTCTTCTTACTTCTTATTTCGAACGGCGAGGCGTGCGCTACCGGGCTGATGATTTCTATGAAACGGTCGAAAAGCCGACCGATTCTTTGCCGGACCTTACGGCATTTCGGGAGCTGGTATTCACCTCTCCTTCCACGATACGTGCCTTTTTTGCAAAATATACGACGATTCCCCGAGAAATCGAGATCCTCTTCAAGGGAGAGGTTACGGAGCGGGAATTTAAAAAGTTTTTATTGCAACGTATATGATATAAAAACTTTTTAATTATTTACTATCCTTGACTTTTATTTAAAATAAAGAGACAATTCCTCTCTATTATAAAAAAATTGAGGAATTTATGAGCTCTCTATCGGCTGTCGTTCAAGAGATGCAACGACAAATGATGCAAGTCGTCAAACAAGGTTATGAAACGGTTAAAAAATATCCCGGAATAACGACGGCGACGCTCGTTTCCGGAGCAATTCTGGCATCTTTATACGTAGGAAGTTCTTACGAGAACCTACCTCTTTCCGAAAACGGGTACTGCCCGATGCGAAATAGTTCAGGCCCGGTTGACGAAAATCTTCCGACTTGTTTGTTATCTCCCCGCCAAGAGCTTCCCGTTCCCGTTTCGACTCAAAAGCTTTATACGGATACGGCCACCCTATTTGCTCAATCTCCGCTTGTCGAGGGGAACGTAACGGCGCCTATTTTTCGTGCCGGGACGCCAAAAGAGGAAGAGCCAAAAGAGGAAGAAAGGACTTCTACTCCTTCCGAAAATTTACCGAGAGACGAGTCCTCTTTGCGAGACCGGAATATCTCCTTATACGAAACGGGAATGGAAATTATTAATTTTGTGCAAGGGATTGATTGTGAGCGAGGGATTGCTTCCTTGCGAAGTATCGTACGACGACTCTCCGGGTATCTTCCCTTTGCGGCCGTAAGCATTATCGGAGATGCGGCCGAAGCCATTCATACTTCCGGGGAAAGTTTGAACGGGAATCTTATTCCGGATTATGCGTATGCCGTTCTTGCGCTGGGCTTGCGTTCCGGCGGTAAGCAAGAGCCTGTCGTCGATTCAAGTGTAGCCATGCAGATCAAGGGAGAATCTCCCGGGACGAATCTCTCTCCGGCCGTCGGGTGCATTTCCCCGGAATCGGTCCGAACGGATAATCACTATGATGCAGAAATCAAACGATTGAAATCTCTTCTCCAAAAGGCGCAAGACCGATCCCATACGGAAGAGATGAAAGATCTTCTGGTAAAAACGGATGCCTATCTAGAACGATTATCGGCGGATCTTTATTACGGCGTCGAGCAGTTACAGAATACGAAGGATTCCCGACTGGGGAAAACATATACTCCTCTTCTTTACTCTAAAGAAGCGAGAGAGGAGATTCAGGCATTAAGAAGGAGAATTGCATTTATAACGGAATCGAATAAGAGCAATCCAAAAGATAAAAAGGGAGCTACGCTGTTGTGGGAGCTCTTTAATCCGAAAGGCCTTCTTCGATTGGAAAACTATCGTTTTTATACGGAGTTACGGGTATTGGAGGCAAAAGATCCGGATGATTCGGCAGTCCAAAAAGCGAGGGGCAACTGGAATGTATTAACGGAGAGTCTTACGAAACTCACGCAATCTTATGAGGAAAATAACGATCATTGGCAGCGGTTTATGGATCAAAAGATGATTGTATGGAAAGAAAAACAATCAATGATCGATCGCCTGCAATCAAAAATAGAGGTTACTCAACCGACTCCGCCGGCAACGACGCAGAAGGATGAGACGGTGACGAAGAAAGGCTCGCCAATAGGAGATTTAGCCGTTTTTGCGGGTGCAGTGGCTATGGAAGCCCTTCCGGAAGGGATTGTTTCGGGGTTTAATGACACCGTTTCCGATCTGGGTAAACGGATTTGGGAGCAGGTAGAATTAGCTCTTTAAAAAAATAAAAGGAGGCAAAGTTTTTATGATACAAGAAGCAGGAAGCTATTTATATGCGGCGGGCCATTATGTCCGACAAGGTTATGAGCAAGTTAAAAAATATCCTTTGACAACGGGCGCCTCTTTAGCGGCCGCAGCCGTAGCTGCTTATTTTTTCTCGGGCCGGGATGAGTTACCGGTCTGTTTGCCGAATGAAGGTTTGACGACCTATTCTCCTTTAAACAGCAGTGATTCTTCTTCTTTTTCCCCTTTGCCGAGAGGGTGGTTTCCCATTAATTCAAAAGTCCCGACTTTGGATTCGGGATTGCCCGCGAATATTTTTTCCGAGTTTGCCAATGCCCCGAACGAAGGTTTGGCGTCCTTTTCTCCTTTGCCGGAAGGGTGGTTTTCCATCGGTTCGGAATTCGGAAATAAGACAAATGAAGAAAATGGGGTTTGTTTTGAATTGTCGGAAGAGATGGAAACGTCGTGGATGAAAATTTTTTCGCCCGAATCTCTGCCGATGCGTGCAAGTGCTTTCGCAAGACGGCTTTTCATTGCTATCGATCCGACGACGATTCTCTTTTCTCTGTATGCGGACATTCCGGATATCCGAAACGGAAAGACTTCGAATTGGAAGACTCTTACCTCTGAAATCGCTACCCCTTACATCCTCTCCTTTTTAGCAAGGTGGTGGATCACTAATACTTTTCAATGCTCCTCTCCGGAGTTGTACGCTAGGCTTGATTCCTCACCCCTACTGAAGGGGATTCGCGTTTTGGCAGCCTTTCAAGCGGGTTTAGCTCTATCGCCGATGGTGTGGGAAAGTAAAAAGTAATTATTTAAAAAAGTTATATAAAGCAGGTGGTGAGTTATTATTCAGGGAATAAAGACAGGTTTGGATACGGCGGGGAGTTGTGTCCGGAAAGGTTATGAGCAAGTTAAAAAATATCCTTTGACAACGGGCGCCTCTTTAGCGGCCGCAGCCGTAGCTGCTTATTTTTTCTCGGGCCGGGATGAGTTACCGGTCTGTTTGCCGAATGAAGGTTTGACGACCTATTCTCCTTTAAACAGCAGTGATTCTTCTTCTTTTTCCCCTTTGCCGAGAGGGTGGTTTCCCATTAATTCAAAAGTCCCGACTTTGGATTCGGGATTGCCCGCGAATATTTTTTCCGAGTTTGCTAATGACCCGAACAAAGGTTTGGCGTCCTATTCTCCTTTGTCGGAAGGGAAGCTTCCCGTCATTCCGGAGGCCTCCAAAGAAGCCGGCAAAGCCGTTATTGGCGCCTTACCGGAAGCCGAAGACATTCCGAAAGAGGGACTAGCTTCTTTTCCATGGGTTCTGCGTAAGATAGCTTTGATAACGAGACCTTTGAGTGCTATGAGTAAATGGACGGCCGCTCTTTCCCTTATTTTAGATGCTTGGAATATCGGCTGGGACATGCAGAACGGGCAATCTTTGAGGAATGCCGTTTTCTATAAACCTGACGGAAGTCCGGATGCGGAGCGTCTCTCGGGTTATGTATGGGCTCCTCTTGTTTCCGGGTTTTTATCTGATTACCGGGATTTGTTCCAAGGGGAAAGACAAATTGTTCTTGTGACAGGAAGAGAGCCAGGAATAAACCGGGTTCAGACTGTTCCCGTTCCTATGTTAGAGCAGGGACCGTATAGGGCATTCTCGGAGGAAGTGGATTTATCGGAATTGTTGAAACGGAATATAGAAGAGTTGCAGTCGATTCACAAGCGTATGCAGGGGCCCCATTATGATGCTTATCAGCAACAAAATTTTGAAAATCAGACTTTTGATAGCTTACGAAAGGAATATCTTGAAAAAGATGGGGATATAATAAAAGCCGTTCATAATCCGGCGGGTTTCGATAAGATTAGACGGGCGTTGGAAGATACGATATTTACTGATACAACGGAAAAAGAAAAAGCCGATGCCGTTGTAAAAGAAATGACAGAGCATCGGGATCATGAGGGACGTCGTTGGTTTATATTAAGGGAATATTTTAGTCCTTACAGTTCTTCCCGTTTACTCAAAGAGGGAAAGGAAATTTTTGGGGATGCAGAAGAAACGAATGATTGGGCATCGCCTTATTGGTTTTATTTTTCACTCAAGCTCAATGAACATATATGGTGTAAATTCCATGCTCATGCCCTAAGGGAAGAGCCCGCCTTATTAGATAAGCTAATTAATGAAAAACAAATATTACTGCATTCGCTTAGGCAATAGGATAGGCGGTTTTTTCAAGTAATATCGAAAAAATGAGGAAGGGGCGATGACTCGGGAAATAAGAGCAAACTTGTATGCTGCGGGACATTACCTTCATCAAAGTTATATCTCGGTCAAAAAACATTCCTTACTTGCGGGATCTTTCTTAGTTTCCGCGGTTGCGGTCGCTTACTTTTTGTCGAAGTACGGGGAGGACTCAAAGCCTTTGGAAGGGGATTTTATTTCCCCGGTTCTTTCTTTTCTATCCGGCGATGAGATTCATCCTGCGGAAGTTTCGGAAAAAGTATCGATATCTTATGTAAACCGGTCTTTCGGGAACTTTTGCTTTCCTATCCATTTCGGAATAAAGATTCCTGCGCCTGCTTTTGAAAGGCCGGAAGAACTCTTGCCGTCGGAGAAAAACGACGAGGATTTTATTTGTCCGGCTTTCCCTTTCCTATCTTTCGATGAAATTCGTCTTTCGAAAGTTTCGGTATCTCATGCGACCGCTTTTGAAAAATCGGAAGAAGTTTCGTTTTCGGAAAAGGATGAAAGTCATTGGATGACCCGAATCAAGGAGGCGGCGTCATCCGTTTTCTCTTGGAAGGAGATCGATACGAGAACTTTTTGGATTCCGGTCATCTTGGGTCTTACGGGTATCGGGCGGGAAATGCGGGGCGGTCGCTTTCTCGGAGAGGTCGTAGCCTATATAAGAAAAGAGGTACCGGAGACGGGCTCTTTGGCGGGCTATGTTCTTTCCTTATTTCGACCAAAAAAGAAGGGAAGAGAGATTTCTTTATTCCCGAAGGACGGGGCTAAAATGATCGTCGGGAATGGCTTTGATTCCGGTAAAGACAGAGTGGATACGGTTGCGCAAGGGTATCAACGGGAATTATGGAGAGAGGCTATTGATTACGAGACCGTTAGACGACAAAGGGCCTTATCCGCAGAGCTCCCGGAGGAGGAAGTCCGCAATCCTCCGTCGCATGTGCAAGAGTGGTTTTCGGATGTTTTTGACTCTTTGGAAAAGCTTTTACCCCTTCTGAGAGAGGATTCTCCGGCAGAAAAGGATGTAAGAAGAGTTTGGGAAGAGATGAAAAAATACGAGGCTCCATGGGATCGTATTTTTTTATTAAAAAAGTTTTTTGCCTTGACAAGCCGTTATCGGATCAAATCGGAAACGATACGATTGATTGCGATCAACGAATTTATAAAAAAATCTTGGCAAGGAGATCTTTCGCATGTTTTGATTCTTCTTCAGCGAGATGCCGGAAGTCTTTCCGTTTTCCATACCGACCTATCCGATGCGTTATTGCAAACGGAAGAGGAAGAAAGAAGAAATGCGATGAGTCTTCTTCTTTCCTGAAAAATATAATTATTTTTCGAAAAAGGTTTTTTCTATCGGGTTTTCCCGGAGATATCTAGTTTATTTTATGATTTCTTAATACAAAGATCGTAATATAAGACCTAAAAAGGAGAAAAAATATGAGACTGGAGTCTTATCCGTATCGAGAGCTTCAAACAACGGAGCATCCGTCTTCTAGCGGAGGCGAAAAGAGACAAAATACCGGAAATCCGCAAACGACGGAAAAGGTCGTTTCTTTTGCAAAGGAGAGGATCCGGGCTTTAGGTAAGGATTTAGCTCCTCGCTCCTATCCCGATCATCCTGCCGAGAATCCGGAAATAAGACCCTACTATCCGGAAGTTTGGTATCTTGACTTGGAAATTAACCGGAGTCCTGCCGTCGGTTCGGGTGTTATCGATATGGCTCGAAAGGCGGCCCGTTATGTGCGCTCCTGTTTTTATGAAACTCCCTGGGAACTGCTTCACTCTTTGGTTTCCGGTAATCAGGAAATTCGAGCCACTCTTTCCTGGCTAGGTGCTAAAAGAGAGCTTTATTCCCTAAGTTATAATCCGTTGAAACTATGGTTGACGAATCCGGTAAAAAAACTATGGAACGAAGGGTGGGTTTTTGCTCGATCGGAGAGCAAAAATTCCTTGGCCATAGCGGAAATCACCCCCGGAATTCTCGTCGGAAAATTGCGGGAAATGCACACGGCGGCAAAAGAGAAAGCGGAATTTCTCGAGCGTCAGGCCGTTACCGTTTTGAACGACCCCGCTTACGAATATGCGAATTACGTAGATACGCTCGTCGATGAAATGACCCTTTTCCTTAGCGAATATAAAGAGATGCTGGCTCGCTTTGCGAACGCATCGATCGGAGATGCTTCGGTAAAATCCATCCTTAAAAAGATATTAAGCGGCGTGCAGGATGACTTCGTCCTCGTATCCGTGAATGCCTTTTATTCCAAACTAACCGAATTTTATAGCACCGTATTCGATGCGGAAGTGAACTTTTTGAAGGAAGGATCGGAAACGACGACGGTTCCTCCGTTTGCCATGACGGGAGCCGTTCGCGAGCGGTTGTTGGAAAGAGCCGAAAGGTTTAAGACCTGTTTCGATACCTTGGATGCTCAGCTCGGAAATCTGGAAACGTATGTCGGGCATTTCGAAAAAATGCGAAGAGTGGTTTAGAGTCGAAGTTCTTCTTTTGTAAGAAAAATATAGGGGAACTTGGATTGATGTTTGCCATACAAGGAAATGATTTATATTTCTTGCCATGGGAGATCCTTTCGGAAGATATTCGGCAACGAAAGAAGGACGAATTGCAAGAAAAAGTCCGAGAGATCGGAAGGGAGATCGGCGCCTTCCATATGCGGAATGCGGTTCTTACGGTCGAAGAGGGGGCGGAGGATATCTTTTTTACTCGAAGGCAGTACCCTTTTTTCAGCTCTCCGGACATTCGTATATCCGGGGATGTTTTTTCTTCCATTCTCCACGGAGATGAGAAAAGCGAAGCTTTTAGAATTCTGGAAAAGGAGTTATCGACCATCCCTGACGAGCCGGAAGCCTTGGCTCTTTTTTTAGATAACCTTCCGGAAACCTCCCTAATCGACGGGCTCCGGCTCTTTGCTGCCACGAACAACATCTTTACCGAAGAAGAATTTTCCGGAGTCATCGCTCATGAGTGGGGACACCTTCGTTGGAGTGCCTATGCCGAAATGATATCCCTCTTTTCGTCATTTTCTATCGGGATGTTGACTCATCCGGTATTTGCTATTTTTCCTACGATATTTCATCTCCTTGCTTCTGCTTACTGCAGCTCCCTGCAGCAATATGAGGAGTCCTATGCCGACGGGATGGCCACGGTCCGGCCATGCTATCTGAAAGGGCTGCATCGCTTTTTTAAGAGGCGTTTGGTTCTGCAATTGCTTGCGGAACGTCATTTGGAGAATTTCCTTGCGGAACGTTATTTGGAGAATAAAGAGGGAAAAGAAATATCGTACTTTTGGTTTCGAAACAGAGTGCGGGAGTTACTGAATCAGACGGATCCGGGAAGTCACCCCAATCATGCCAAACGATTACGCAATTGTTATCATTGGATGCATCCGGAACAAACGCCTTCCCTGTGGGATCGTTTGACGGGTTATCTTCCTTCTTTGGCGCCTTCTCCCGCCTGATCGGAGGGGGCTTTTTTTGACAGAATTTCCGGAAACGAGTATCGTGTGACCCAAATAAATTATTTGAGGTTGCCATGACTTACCAATTACCCCCCCTGCCTTACCCTTATGAAGCCCTGGAGCCGGTGATTTCTGCCGAGATCATGAAAATCCATCACCAAAAACATCATCAAGCCTATGTCACAAATTTAAATGCCGCTTTGGAAAAATATGCTTCGGCCGAAAAAGAAGGACATGTGGACGAGATGATTGCTTTACAGGGAGCCATCCGTTTTAATGGGGGAGGTCATCTCAATCACTCCCTATTTTGGGAGCATCTTTGTTCTCCGGGATCGGGAGGAGAGCCCGAAGGGGAATTATTGGCGGCTTTGAAGGCCTCTTTCGGATCTTTCGATGCTTTTAAAGAGCAGTTTACGGCAAAGACCGTTGCCATCCAAGGCTCCGGTTGGGGCTGGTTAGCCTATCATCCTCAAAAAAAATCTTTGGAAATAGCCGTCTGCGCTAATCAGGACCCACCGGCTCTCCTCGGTTTAATCCCTCTTTTGGGGGCGGACGTATGGGAACATGCCTATTATCTGCAGTATAAAAATGTTCGGGCCGATTATGTCAAGGCTCTTTGGCAGATCGTGAATTGGAATTTTTTAAATAAAAAGTTTAAAAATTTAAAAGGTTAATAGTTATTGTAATAATTGGTTTTTTGAACTAAAATATTACAAAAAACATTATTTTTATTATGAAGCTTTTTTCCGGAAATAAACTAAAGATTAAAATTAAAGAGACCAAAAGCGAAGGCTTTAACGGTTGGTTAAAGTGTACGCATTGCAAGGAATTGATCCATCTCAAAGAGTTGGAGCAAAACCTGAACTGTTGTCCGAAGTGCGATTATCACTATCGTCTTTCGGTCAAGGAAAGGCTGAAGTTATTAGCCGATCCGGATAGTTTCGAGGAGTTGTTTACCGATATTCTTCCGTCGGATCCCTTGCTTTTTCACGACACCGAAAATTACAAGGACCGTTTGGAAAAAGCGCAGAAGAAGACAACGAAGACCGAAGCGGTGACGACCGGGGTGTGTCGTATGGAAGGAAGAAGCGTGGCCTTGGGGATCTTGGACTTTGCTTTCATGGGAGGATCCATGGGATCGGTTGTCGGTGAAAAGCTGACCTTGTTGATCGAATATGCCATCGAACGAAAGCTTCCCGTCGTCATTGTTTCTGCATCCGGAGGAGCTCGGATGCAGGAGTCGGCTCTTTCCCTCATGCAAATGGCCAAAACGTCGGCCGCTTTGGCCCGATTGGGAGAAAAGCATTTGCCCTATATTTCCGTTTTGACCAATCCGACGACCGGGGGAGTGACCGCTTCCTTTGCTTCATTGGGGGATGTCATCTTAGCCGAACCCAAAGCCTTGATTTGTTTTGCCGGTCCTCGCGTGATCGAGCAAACGATCGGTCAAAAATTGCCCGAAGAGGCTCAAAAATCGGAATTTTTATTGGAACACGGTATGATCGATCGTATCGTTACCCGACGAGAACTGAAAGGAAAAATCGTAACGATTTTAGGATATTTGATGCAGGCCCATGATCGGCAAGGGAAAAAAAATAAATTGATTTCTTTGGCAAAAGAGAATTTCGTAAAGGAGAGAAAATGATCGTAGAGAAAATCATGCCTGAAGCCGAGTTGCCCGTTTATGCTTCGGAAGGAGCATCCGGAGCCGATCTTTTTGCCTGTTTAGAGAAAGATCTTGTTCTGGCTCCGGGAGAAAGAGCTTTGATCCCGACAGGCCTTCGCTTCCTGATTCCGGAAGGTTATGAAATACAGATTCGCCCGCGGAGCGGATTGGCGTTTAAACACGGCGTGACCGTATTGAATGCTCCGGGAACAAT
>CAYGJM010000051.1:0-11405 GCA_964350295.1 uncultured bacterium
AAAACTGTCTTAACTTTTCGGCAGCCGTCTCCCTATGAAATAATTCATCATTTTCGGGATCATAACCGGAGGGGACCAGAAAACTCTCCTCATCCCGAGATAAAGGAACGAGGGAAGGAAGCCGTTTCGCATAACCGACTAACCCCGGGGCAAAAACGATTTCAAACTCCAAACCCTTGCTCATGTGCATTGTTAAAATATTCACTCCTTCTGCATCGCGGCAGGGAGGTATTCTATAGGAATGAATAAAAGTCGGAGTTTGCAGCATTTTTTCCAGTACGCGTAACAAGGAAAAAGGATCTGCTCCTCCGGACTCTTCCCGAATCAAAACCTCTTTTATCGCTTCCGCTTCCAGATAAATATTCAAGCCTTCTTCCGAAGATAATAACCGTTCCCTTAAAGAGATTTCTTCTCCCGAAGGAAGACTCATCCATCGGTCGTAACAAGCCGGTATTCCTTTTTCGAAAAGCTCCTTACTTAATCGGGAAAAAAAGGAAATCAAAGAACAAATCTTTTCATCCGTAAACTCGGATAAGGACAAAAACATCAAAGGATTGGTAAACAGCCGCTTGATTTGCGATAAATCATTCGGATACAGGATAGCCTTATAAATTTCATAAAAAGCGGAAAGCGTGGCCGTATCTTTCAGAGACTCGAAACCGGAAGACTTATACGGAATATGATATTTTTTAAAAAACCGTTTCAGTCGACCGTTTTGAAAGCGATCTTTTACGAGAACGGCCATTTCTTGCAAGGGAACCTTTTGTTGATTATGCAAATAAATGATTTCATTAACGATAAAAGGGAAAAGCATATTTTCCTCGGTATCAATCGAAGGAATCGTCGTCCCTCGGCTCGCATCCCGTATCCGAAAAAAATGGATCGGCTTCTTTCCGTCTCCGTAATCTTTCCCCGGCGTATCGGGAGAAGATTCCACGGGAACGTAAGTAAGGGCTTCTTCCTTTTTCGGTAATAAAAACCAAGAGGGATTGTTTTTCAAAAAGAGGGCATTCAGGGCTTCGACGAGATGCGGACTGCTTCTGTAATTGGTCGTCAGATAAGCATGATTTTCCGAAGAAAAAGCTTTCGAAGCCCGAAGATAAGTATAAATATCGGCTTGTCGAAATGCATAAATCGACTGTTTCGGATCTCCGACTAAGTACAAAGGGAAGTTCGGGGGTTTCCCTTCCACGAATAAACGAGATAAAATATCCCATTGAACGGGATCGGTATCCTGAAATTCGTCGACGATAACGGCTCGATACTTTTGAGAGATTCTTTCGGCAATCGGCTTATTTTTTACGAGAGAGGAAAGCTTTTTTAAAATATTATCGGGAGTTAAAATCTCATTTTTTCGATAAACGAACGAAAGCATCTCTTGACAGGCGGACAGAATGGAGGCAAAAATCATATCGGGATGAACCAGAGTATCGAGAAGAGGGGCGAAATGTGCGCGTATAAAATCCCAAAATCCGGGGTATCGCAGGGATATTTCCTCGCTATTCTTTTTCTTCTTTCGATTTTCTTCCGAGAAAAAAGGAGTTAAATAACTATAATTCTCTAATAAAGGATCAAGTGCCTGTCGGCTTCCTTCCTCTAAAAATCGTACCAAAGAGGCCCATGCCGAGAGATACTCCGGATAGATATCACCTGCCCGATTGGCGGTTCCCTTATAAAGAGGGAGAATTTTTTGAAAATCCTTATCTCCTTCCTCTTTTTGAAAAGCAAACGTTTTATGGAAAAAAATGACTTTTTCTTGAAGGGTTTCATACATTTCTTGAAAGCTCGCGATTCCCGTAATCGGTACTTCCTTAGCCAATTCGGCTAAGCAAGCTTTTTCCAGCTGTTCAAAATCCCCTCGGAAACGATTTAAAAGTATATTCATTCGAGAAACGGAAATGACTTCTTCATCCAGAGCAAAAGTAAAAAAATCTCGAAGGATCCGGGCCATGATTTCGGAACCCGAAGAAGGGATATCCCCTTCTTCGGGTTCCGAAATCAATCCGGATGCAAACATTTCTTCCTTAAGAACTTTGTAACAAAAGCCGTGTATTGTTACGATTTGATTCGCATCATAACTGCCGAGAGCCGTATCCAATCGAGAAATAGCCGTTTCAAGAAGGTCGGATTCCATAAAAAAAGACCGCAAATAATCCGGTCCCCCTTCTCCTCTTTTTAAGCAATCCGAAATTTTCTTCATATTTTTATAAATACGAAGCTTTAATTCGGAAATGGCCTCATTCGTAAAAGTAAGAACAAGAATTTCTTCCAAGGAAATCGGCTCTTTGGATTCTATCAGTAATCGCACAAAAATATGCTCTATCGAAAATGTTTTTCCGCAACCTGCCGATGCCTCTATAAAATAGGGTTTTTCAACGGATATATTTCGATCGAGAACGTCGAATATCATATATTTTCCCCATAAATTAACCGTGAAAAAGCCGCCATACGATCCACCGATGAAGGAGAAAGCATCTCTTTTTTGATTATATTTTGCCACGGGTCGGAAGAAAAACTCTCTTCTTCCTCGAAAGGTTTAAAATTTCCTTTTAATAGAGAAGGGATCCAATCCGGGAATAGAAAAAAGGCTTGTTCCAAAAGAAAATGACGATACTGAAGAAAATATGCCAGGGAGCGGCCGGGATGTGAAAGAGGTATTTCTTTCATTTTTTGAGAACGGGGAAACAACCACTTTTCCCCTCCTTTTCGAAAAAAGAAGCATTCCGATAGGCGTTGTTGTAGTAAATACATCGGCCATTCCGCAAAAATACTTCCTTTTTCATATCTTTTGAAACTTATGTATCCCTTCAAAGAAAAATTTTCGAAAAGCCCGACGATCTTGATTCGGTTCTTTCCCAAATCCACCTTAACGGGCGGGGCCATCCAAAGACGATCTTCTATCCGGACAAGGTTTTCGGCATCTTCCCTTAACTCCAAGGAAAAAAAATCATCCTCATTAAAACCTTCCTTCCTCAGAAAATCGATCGTTTGAAGAGACTCCTTTTCTAAAATACGTTCATTCAAAGTCGTAAAAAAACCCCGGGGCAAGCGCTTGGAATCCGAGGATCGAGAAACATTCGTAAATATTTTTTTTCTCCATATCGCTTTTTGCAAGGGGGAAAGCAAAAAGGGAGAGGTATCGGAAGAAGAAAACGACCCCCTATGAGATAAAGAATAATTTTTTAATAAATAAAATCGAAAGGGGTCCCCGGCCAGTAAGGATAAATCTCTTATTTCGACCGTCGTCTCCGTTTCTTCAAGACCGGAAGGAAAGGAAAACGGTTTATCCGAAACGGCGAAAAAATCTTTTCCCCTCATTTCTCTTTTTTTCGGACCGTAAAAAGAGAGCGCAGCGGGGTAAGCCTCCGCAAAAAAATTTTTCTTTAAAAAATAACGATAATCAAAATTAAAGGCAGAATGTCTCGTAACAAGGGTGTCCGAAGGTTTTTTCCCGTTTCGTTCATAAAAATGATCCAAATAATCGAGAAACTCCTCCAATACGACGGAAGGAATCATTTTTTTAAAATTTTCCGGGTGAAATTTTTGATAACTGACGAAAAAATACCGTTTTGCCGCCATCAAAAGCTCCAAAAAAACGGACCTATCCCGATCTGCGGGATCCGGATAATAATCTACGGAAGAATATTCCTTACAAAAACAAAGAGGATGTTGAAATGATTTTTTCGGAAAACAATCCTCATTCATCCCTAAAATATAATGAACTTTACGCGACATCCCTTCCGCCGCATGAAGATCGGTAAATCGAATCGTTCCCGGAGGCTGAAATGACTCCTCTTCTTCCCGACGGTCACTATCTTTTTGCAACAGATAATGAAATACGGAAAAAGGAAAGACGTAATTTTCAAGATCTTCGGAAGAAAAGGTATATCTTAATATTTTTTCGATTCGCTTTGCCCCTTCGGAAGAGCCGGTCATTTGATCCGGAAAAAAGCTTTTTATCAGTTCGATCAGATAGCTTTTCCACTCTCTCATCGTTTTTCGCGACCCGTCATACATCGGTTCCGTTTTCTCCCTCAATGTAAACAGGATCACGTGCAATTTATTGAAAGAATCAAAATGAGAAAAATCCATTCTTTGCAAATGCTCTTCAAAAGAGTTTTCGGGCTTTACAAAACAAAGGTAATCCAATAGTATATTCATTCCCTCCATCCATGTTTTTTCCGGACGAAGGTGAACATTTTTTTCATATTCGTTCCCGAGAACGGCTTTTTGGTGGGCGGCATCATAACCCCAGGTTATCCCCGCTTCTTCCGCCCAAGATAGCCATAAGGCCAACTCTTCTTCGGTAATCTCCTGATTTCTTTTGAAGTTTTCCGAAGACATAAAATCAAATAAAAAATCTTTTTCCCACCTTCCCGTGCCAAGAGTTATTAATATCCGGACATCCCTTAAAACGGATTTCTTTAGAGAATGAGATGAGGACGTAAAGCGATAATCCGGGGAAAAATTATGGAAATAATGTTCGATATATGGAAGGTAATCTTCCATACGGGGAGCCGCCACCAAAATATCTCCCGGCTTTACATCCGGATTACGACTTAAAAGAGATACAATATTGTAATATAAAATCTCCGTTTCCCTTTCCGGGGAGGGAGCTTCATGAAGCTGAATGAAAGCCTCTTTTTCTTCAAAGGAAATTATTTCTTGGGGATGTCTTAAAGATAAAATATCCAATTGAACGGCTTGTAGTAAGGAAAAGGGTTCATCGGTTGAACCGGTTTCAAAACCGGATAAGTAATCCGAAAAAACGGGATGTTCATAAGCCCGGGCGGGGATCCAATAGGATTCCCGGACATTTTCCGTTTTTTTTTCGATCGTTTTTCCGAATTCCCTGTTCATTTTTCCCCAAGAAACCAATAGAGGATTCGTATTCTTGAGATAATCTTTTAATTCCCGTATTTCTTGAGGATTCACTCCTTTTTTCCGTCGATCGTCAATCCATTTTTTTTCCTCGTAAGGAGTGAGAAAATCAGTCCAAAATAAATAGGAAGGAGAGAGTCGGTATAAACGAACGGGCATATGGTGAGCGATACGATCAAAAAGATCGAGATAGATCTCGGGAAGGAAAGAAAACCCGAAAATATAAACCGGTCGAATATGTTTCGGAGAAAGGAAGGTTTGATCTAAAAAATCATAAGGCGTTTTCCAATGTTTTCGATGCCTAAAAATACGTTGTCGCAAACAAGATTGCCAATCGGTACCTTTTTCTTCTTGAGACAAGGAACGAACATAAAAAGAATATTTCATAAAAAGGCCGGCCAGCTCTTGACAAAAACCGGGAACGAAGTGGGGCACGTGCTTTTTATTCCGGATATAATCGATCAACGGAGTCCACAAAGGGTCATCCGTTTCGTTATCCATAATTTCTTCCAATTCTTTTTGAACGGCCATAAAAAGATCGATGGCCGTCGGAATGCGAAGTTCCGGGAAAAAAAGTCCCAGAAGAGCGGTAAGAGAAGGAAAAAGAAATTGAAAATCGGTTCCGAGACAAATACCGGTTGCATCAACCATGCCTTGCTGCAAAAAATGACGGACTCCGGAATGGGGAACGATAACAAGAGGTTTTTGAAAAGGTTCCTTTTGAACAACTTCTTGCAAAAAAGAGTCTCGTAATGAATCGATTCGATTACTGAAATAAAAGTCCATCTCCATGCGATAACGTTTAAACGGATTTGTTTTTTATTTTATCTTCCGATAGCTTGAAAATATGAATCACGCACCCCTTTTTCAAAGAGTTTTTCTCTGGAAAAAATTTTCTTCGTTTGCCTATTTAAATGCGAGCCAATTTCTGGTAACCCTTAATGACGGTATTTTTCGTCTTTTAGTCGCCTATTCCCTCATTGATAAACTGGGCACTTCCCAAAGCAGTCACATTTTATTCGTTTCCGGAGTTTTATTCGTCATTCCCTTTTTAATTTTCTCGATGCCGGCAGGTGACTTGGCCGATAAATACCCGAAACACAAAGTACTCGTCTGGACTATGGCAGCCGAAGTAATCGTCGTAGGATTCGGCGTATTTGCCATTTATTCCGGAAGTACCGCGCAAGCTTACATAGCCCTTTTTCTCATTGCTCTGCAAGCCTCCGTTTTTAATCCGGTAAAATATGCCGTCCTTCCGGAAATCGTAAAAGCCGAAGAAATTTCCAAAGTAAACGGTATTCTGACGCTGACCACCTATATGGCCATTATTCTCGGCACTTTTCTGGCTTCCTTTATTACTCAAATTACGGGAAATGATTATACTCTCGTTGCCTTATTTTGTCTGTTTATGGCCTGCCTGGGATTTTGGGCAGGTATTCAAATCGAAAAAACGGAAGCCAAAAATCCGGAAAAAAGAATTAATCCCCTCTTTCTTGCCGAGGTCTATAAAAGCTTACGACTGGCTCGACAATATCCTCACTTACTGCTCGCCGTACTGGGTTCTTCCTATTTCCTGTTCAGCGCTTCCTTTACGCAGTTAAATTTAATTCCTTTCGGCATACAAAGCTTGAAGATTACGGATGTCCAAACGGGATATATCTTTTTGGCGGCCGCCTTGGGAATCGGAATCGGTTCTACCATTGTTGCCACGATATCCGGCGATCGGGTTAACTTGGGAATTTCGATTTGCGGAGCCATAGGTACGTTTATCTCTTATTTCGTCATATTCGGTTTCAAAAACAATATTTTCGTTATTATTCTGATGATTTTATCCTTGGGGATTCACGGAGGCCTTTATATCGTTCCTCTGGATGCCTGGATTCAGATTACCAGCCCGGAAAAAGATCGGGGAGAAATCGTAGCCGCGGGAACTTTTTTGGGATTTATCGGAGTTCTTTGTGCCGCTCTTTCCATCGGACTTTTTAACGAGCTCCTGAAAATATCGGCTGCTCAAGGATTTCTTATCGTAGGCATTTTAACCTTTTTCGTAACCCTGATCATTATTTTTTCCTTACCCGAATTTTTTATTTCCTTGGTTATTTCACTTCTTTTCGGCAGTTTTTTTACCGTTTCTTCTTCCCTACCCGGACAGTATGCAGGAAAAAGACCCGTGTTTTTTTGTCCAAAATACTCCTTTCTCTCCTACTTGGTTCTTCTGCGCTTGTACCCGAATATTTCTTTCATTCACTTCGTGGACAAAAAACCTTCTTTGATAAAAAGATTTTTTTATCGTTTTACGCATAAAATGCCTTATGAAGCTTCATCCAATACCCCCCCGATCGAAAAAATCTTTCAAGAAAAAAACCCGACCAAAGTATTTTGCTTGCCGGAAACGGAAAAACCGATTCTTCGTAAGATTCTAAAAAACCATGAGAAGGAAATTTTTCCCATCCATATCGAACGAATCTCTCCCGATCGGTTTTTTAAAATACTACCCGTTCGCATGAAGGCTTTCCTTGGAAAAAGAGAAACGACGTAAGAGAGGAAAGTCTACATCATCGTTTTACTCCCTCCAAAATCAAAACCGGAGGACAATAGGCATAACTAGGTCGAGAGGTCTTTACCTCTACCTCTTCGGCAGAAAGCAATCCGGCGTACTCCTTACCGTACCGAATATCCATAATGGCAAATTTCCCGCCCGGCTTCAAAACGCGAAGCATTTCCGAAAGAGCCCGGCGACGTTCCTCTTTATCTCTTAGATTATGTAAACAAAGACCCGAAATCACGACATCGAAGAAATTGTCCGAAAAAGGAAGAGAACAAACATTTCCCGTTTGAATGCTAACCCTGTCCCTTACTCCTTCTCGATATGCATTTTGAAGCGTGTTTTCCGGGGAATTGCCCGATTGATCTTTGACAGACCATAAATCGATACCGTAAGCCATCCCTTGAGGAAGGGATTTTGCCATTTTACAAAGAAACAGACCCCTTCCACAACCTAAATCCAACGCTTTTTCATCCCCCCGAAGGTGCAGATCTCGAATCATACGGAGCGCGAGACGCGGCTTTTCTATTTTGATACCGTAGAGCATCCAACAACCGGTCATACCTAATAGAAGAGAAGCCGAAAAAGTATAAAGAAAAACGATCCAAAACCATAGATGACTCGGAATAAAGAATGAAAGACCCGCTAAAACAGCTAGGATCAAAGATAATAAAAATAAATTCCGGACTACGCCGGGTGCATCCATTCCGTAATTAGGTTTCATAATAAGTCTCCGGAATTTTATAAATGCTTCCATTTAGAAAGTAAAGCTTGATTCAAGAGAAAATTTGGTAAAATTAGAGGGCAAGCCGATATGATTATTTAAAGAAAGAGATCTTTTGAGAGTGGCCTGTAAGGTTAAGTTTGTTGAAAGAGCGTAAAGAACTTGTATTTGAAATCCTTTATAATTCGTATTGCCGTTCACTCCCTTAAGAGTCGTAGACGTAAACAAGGATCCCCTCGCCGCATTTCCTCGGCCGATACCGCTAAAATCCCAATCCGGAACGGCTTGCAATTGACAAACTTGTAATTGACCCTGAACGGCTATGTCATTTCTCTTTCGAGCTCTACCGAACTGAACTCCTACATACCCCGCTAAATTTTCTTTTTTAAAGGTACTTAAAATATTTTCGGTTGCTCCCGAATTCACCAAAAACGCACCGAAAGCTTTAAATTCGGTTTTTAACCATTTCGGATTGCATTCCCATCCGGCAAGAACCTGAGAAATATAAAACTTGGTATCAATCAGAGAAAGAGAGTTTGAAGGGCGGTTCCCTCCCCAGTCATTATAGGAGTAATTGATATAAAACCCTTTATTGGCAATATTAAACAAACGTGCACTCATCACCCAAAAGGCAACTGAATTCGTATTGATAAAAACGCCGTTGGTCACCTGTATTTCCATGACGTTTTTCCACTGATAATTCAGAAACAAACAAGCTCCGTCCCCGTAATTTCTGTACATCAGCTGCGAATCGAACATCTGCGTTAAAGAGCGCCTTCCGGCCGTCAGATCGCAAATAAACGGACCGTGCGTAACAAAATGATACCCGATGAATGCCCGACTCAATTTAATGGCATTGGCCGTTCCGCCGAAAATTCCCGCTCCGTTATCAAACCCTATCCGAGCTCCCCCCCAAGTTCTTCCTGCCTTATAGAGAAATTGTAATTTAGTACCGACGTTAAAAGCATCATTAGGTCTTCCCGATCCCGTTCCGACCTGCGGTTGACTGCCCAAAACCTCATGCGTCGTATCCCAAGTAGCTCCGACATCCCCGTCAATTGAAAAAACGGGAGGTGTAACGTAGCGAGGACGGTTTTCTTTTTTTAACCAGGCCTCCAATTCTCTCAAGTTATAATTTTCCGTTGTTTTTAAAGTAGGCGGCAATTGGGCAAACAGAGAAGCTGAAATCAAGGAAAAAAAGAGGAATATACTTCTGATCATTTTCTTACAAAAATTAAACGGAGGGAGAATAATAGAAAAAAGAACAAGTAAATGACATTAAAAACCGTATACGGCCTCCAGAACAAAGTTCGTATAGTTTAAGGGGAACCCTATATTGTTATTAGCCGACAAAGCTCTTTGAAGACGGGCTTCCAAAACAAGCTCATTCGATACCGAATACAAAAGATCCAATTCCCATCCGTTGAAGTTAGCATTTCCGTTTTTCGGAAAATTGACCGCTTTCGAAAACGAGTTAAACCCGAAAAGAGCCGAGTTGGTACTGTTCCCGGTTCCGATACCGGCTACGTCATAGTCGGGTACGGAAAGAGCTTGAGCCACCTGCCACTGGGCCTGAAAAGCCCAATCGCCCGCTTTTTCTACGCTTCCGACTTGAAGAGCCACCCAACCGGCCATATTCTGTCTATCACCTTTGATTCTTCCCAAAGAAAGTTGCTCAACAACCAAGGGAGAAGCATCGGCATTCCATAAAATGCCCCCGAACAGTCGAACGTCTCTGCGAAATAGATCGGGATCAAAAGTATAACCTAAAATGAACTGATTGATCATGAAATCCCATTTTTGGGGGCCGACGGTAACCACGGCTCCGGAAGAAGAATTCGTAATGATCGTATTTCCTCTGTTTTGCTTGTGCCAATCGGTAAAGGCATATTCGGCGTAAAGACCCGTATCCAAAATATCGTATAGACCGGCTTGAATGATCCAAACGGCCTGATCATACACCGCATCCACGATATATCCTCCTCCGCGAAGACTGCACTCGGCAAGACTCTCCAAACTCACCGAATAGGCTCCGGTAAAGCCGTCTAAAGTAGCATTGAATTGAAGCTCGGAGTCATAGAGATCATATCCCCTTTGACGTCCCACGAGAGCTTCCAGCTTCATCGTTCCGTCATCATAAAAATGATAACCCATATTTGCTCGATTCAAAGCCAGCTGATTGGCTTGTCCTCCGAACATACCGGCCGCATCATTAAACTCTAATTTTACCGAAGCCCAAGTTTTATCGGCCTTATAATCAAAGTAAAGTCTGAAATCGACGAGATAGAGGTTGTTCGACCATCCTCCGGGCGATTGAGGTCCTCCGGTTAAATTGATGCTGGCGAGTTTCTCGGTAACGTTACGCCATTCGGCTTTCACGTCTCCCGCTATGGACAAATCTCCCCCTTTGGCGTTTAAAGCTACCCTTTTTGATTTCAACCAATTTCGAATCGCCCACAAATCCTTTTGATTCACGGTATCCAAAAGATCGGTCGCCTGGGTGCTGTAATTGTTGGAAGTATCGGCAACGAGAGCGCTCGGTAATAAGAAAATTCCGATCCATAGTAATAAATCACCGATCCGTTTCGTTCTGAATTTCATTTGATCTCCTCCGGAATTTCCCGTTATGGCTGCTTAAAGACGAAGATTTTTTAAAAATGGCAGGAATCTTATTCGAAAAAAAAACTTTTTGCAATTGGAAAATAAGGAAACATTCCTTGAAAACTTTCTCTTTGCATTCACCCGACTGTAAAACCGTTTTACATTTACCTTTTCTTTTGAAGAAAAATAGATTAACATGGGCCCTTATCATTTATCCGCAGTGAAACGAATGAAAATTACATACAAAGAAAAAGACATAGTGATCGAAAAAGAAACGTCCGGGCTCGAACTGGCAAAACGGTTTCATCTCAATGATCCTTCCCGAGCCCTGGGAATGATAATTAACGGAAAAATCTTTGACCTATCCCGATGCCCCGATGACGGAGATACTATCGATTTTATCTCCTTTGAAGACCCCGAAGGGAAGGAAATCTTTTGGCACACTTCAGCCCACGTTTTGGCTCAAGCCGTTCTCCGACTTTGGCCCGATGCCAAACCAACGATCGGCCCCCCGATCGACCAAGGCTTTTATTATGACTTTGCGAACCTGACGATTTCGGATAAAGATTTCGAAAAAATAGACGAGGAAATGGAAAAAATCATTCGAGAAAATCATTTCCCCGAACGATTTTGTTTTTCCGATAAAAAGGAAGC
>CAYGJM010000051.1:11419-11648 GCA_964350295.1 uncultured bacterium
TCCCGGACCGCGAGGCGATTTCGGCCTATCGACAAGGGGAATTTTTCGATCTTTGTCGAGGTCCTCATCTTCCTTTTTTAGGTAAAATCAAAGCCATTAAGGTACTAAAAACATCCGGAGCCTACTGGAAAGGTGATTCAAAAAATGAAATGCTGACCCGTATTTATGCCGTTAGTTTCCCGGATAAGAAACAATTGAATCTATATCTGCAGCAATTAGAAAAAGCTAA
>CAYGJM010000052.1:0-6983 GCA_964350295.1 uncultured bacterium
GTTCTTGAAGGAGGTAGGACATGGCGGGCCACAACGTGTTAAAAGTCTTTGTATAATCTCCTTTTTCGGAGAAATCAAGGGTAAAGTATTCGGAGAATCATAAATTTCTTTGACTAAAAAAATGTAACAAGGCTAAATGAAAAATATTTTTATGAAGAAAATAATTGAGAGCCGTTCAACCCAAAAAAATCAATAAGGAGAATTTTATGGTGGCCGCTAAGAAAAAAACATCATCCGCATTTATGAAGCCGGTGAATTTGAGTAAGGAATTGGAAGAAGTTGTCGGAAAAGGACCCATGCCTCGTACGAAAGTCGTTCAAAAAATGTGGGAATATATTAAAAAAAATAAGTGTCAGGACGAGCAGAACAGACGTATGATCAATCCCGACGCGAAATTGGCTAAAGTTCTCGGTAAGAAGACGTTGGATATGTTCCAAATGACAAAGGCCATTTCCAAGCATCTTTCGTAGCTCTATTTTTTCCGGGGTGATTTTTTCACCCCCCTCATTCTTTCGTAAAATCCTCATTTCTAGTATCCTTTTCTTTTTTTTCGTTCAAAAGGTCGTCATGTCCGATTCCGTTGAAAAGGTCGCTCTCGTGTTTCTGTCCGGAGGCAAGGGGTCGCGTATGGGTATTTCGTCCGTTCCGAAACAATACGTAAAGATAAGGGGACGCGAAGCGGCTCTTCTCTCCTTGCAGGTTTTTCTGCAACATCCCTCGTTCGAAGAAATCGTTATCGTATGCGATTCCGAATATCGGGACTTGTTCCGCCGGGCCTTTCCCGAAAGATCTTTTTCTTTTGCCGATCCGGGGAGGCGAAGGCAGGATTCCTTTCGGAACGGTTTGCAAGAAATACGAGGAGATAATCCTCTTGTTTGTGTGCATGATGCTGCCAGACCTTTGTTGGATAAAGCTTTGTTGCAACGCGTGTTATCGGAGGCCTTGAAAAACGGTGCGGCCGCAGCCGGCATAACCCCCTCTTCTACTTTTAAAGAGGTCGATGAGCAGGGATATGTCGTTAGGACGATACCGCGGGACTCTTTAAGAGAGATCCAAACGCCTCAGGCTGCTCGGAAAAAAAGTTTTTTGCAAGGATTTCAGCGGCTTCTCGAATCGGGGAAGGAGGTTACCGATGACGTTTCCTTATTGGAAGGTATCGGTCAGCCCGTAAAAGTGGTGGAAGGAAACAGGCGCAATATGAAATTAACTTATCCGATCGATTATCAAATGCTTTCTTTTTTTTCCGGAGATCGCGAGTGAATCGGTCTAAGTACAAAATGGTAATTGCTTATGACGGTAGCGATTACGCCGGATGGCAGATACAATTACGGGAAAAGACCGTACAGGGCGAAATCGAAAAAGCCCTGGCCGTTCTTTTACGGCAGAAGATCTCGATCGTCGGTGCGGGAAGAACCGACGGAGGGGTACATGCAGAGGGGCAAACGGCCCACTTTTATGCGGACGGAGTTTGGGAGCCTAAGAAAATACTTGCCTCGTTAAACGGAATTTTACCTTTCACCGTGCGCATCCGTTCTTTGGGAATTGTTCCCGAAAGCTTTCATGCTCGATTCTCGGTAACAAGTAAGATCTATGTCTATCATCTATGGTCGGAAGTCATTATGAACCCGCTCTACCGCCATTATCGCTGGCACGTCGGACCCCTTCCTTATCCGGAAGCCTTGGAAGAAGGAGCTCGCTTATTCGTAGGGGAAAAAGATTTCTCTTCTTTCTCGAATGATCGTTTTTCCGGGGCTTGTTTGAAAAATCCGGTTCGGGAGATTCTTCGATTGGATGTGATTCGTCAGGAAGGAGGCTTGCGATTGGAGTTTGAGGGAAAGAGTTTTCTGTACAAAATGGTGCGTAATATTACGGGAACTCTTTTGGCAGTTGCTCGGGGAAAGATCTCCCCGGAAACGATACGTTCTCTTTTAGAGGGAAGGGATCGGACGAAGGCCCCTGCCCCGGCTCCCGCAAAAGGGCTTTGTTTGAAGGAAATAAAGTACGATGATTAGAAAATGGCCGGAATATCTCGAAAAGAGGGGAAATGAGCGATTTTTTTCTCTTGGATAAGAGGAAGAACCTCTTCGTGAGGTTGTTGATTGATCATGACGGCTTTGGCAGGAGTCCCGAGCAGTGAAAAAACCCCTCTGGGAGAATCTTCGAAGCCGATAATGCGATCATTGCCGGAAGCAAATCGTTCGATCGCTTTTAAATAAGGTTCCGGATTCGGTTTGGAAAGGCGATAATCTTCCCGAGTAATCCAGTTTTCTATCGTTTGCAGCGCTTTATTTTTATGACGAATGAATGCCACCTGCTCTTGCGGGGAGTGGGTCACCACGCATCTTTTGAAGCGGTGCTCTTTCAGGTAGAGAAGAAAGGACTCCACCCCCGGCATGAGCTCTATGTTCGTTTCTTGAAGAATTGTCAGATAATGTTGTTTTTTTTCCGTATACAGTACGGACCAATTCGGCTCCTGTTCCAAAAGACCGGGAAGGGTTTTATATAAGGCAATCCTCAATTGTTTGGAGTCGAAATGAGCTGCCTTGCCGAAATCCTCAAAGCTCCAGGGGAGGTGAAAGCCTCTGGTTTCGCACATTCTTACATAGGCTTGATAATGGAGAGTTTCGGTGTCGACGAGCAAGCCGTCGAAATCCAACAAGAAGAGTTGATAATCATGAGTCCATTGCATATAGTAACCTCGATAAGAGAGATCTTAAGATAATGAGAGTAATTAAAACCATCTTTTTCATCCTTTTTCTCTTGACGGTTTCCTGCCGAGGGACGGGTCTTCGCGAGTCGGAATATAAGAAGATCAAAAGAAAGAATAGTTATCGAGAGGTCCTGACTCGATATGACGAAGAAAAATTATTGCCCGCAGCGGAGGACATTCAAAGGGGAGAAAGGCGATTATATCCTTGGGAAGAGGCTTCCGGAAGTCCGTATCCCAAAATTACGAAGGATTTTTTCCGTTGTCGAGGAAGCTCTCGTAACGATTCCTATATGCTTCGGGGAAAGGAAAGGATTTATGATTGCACCGGGATGTCTCATCACAGTCTTCCCTTACGAGACGGACAGGAATTTATTTATCCGATTTTGATACGTCTTTTGAATTACTTTCAGGATGCGTTTCAATGCCGGATGATTATCACTTCGGGTCATCGTTGTCCGGCTCATAATCGCTGGTGCGATCCCTCCGAATACAATGCTTCCTCGAAGCATATGATCGGAGCCGAAGTCGATTTTTATCCGGAGGGGAAAGAAATCGCATGGGAATCCCTCGTCGAAGCCTTGGAGGCCTACTATCGGAATGATCCGGAAGTGAAAGAGCATCCTTCCTATACCGAATTTCGTTTTTATACCAAAGGGGATACGAACGTTTCGACCCCTCCCCGCTTTAACAAGGAAATTTTTGTTAAATTTTTTAAGGATTTCGAAGGAAGAGATCCCGATAATCGCCACTCCCATCCTTATTTTTCCATACAGGTTCGTTATGATCGGGAAAAAAAGGAACAGGCAACCTATACTTGGCAACAAGCTTTTTACAACTACTTACGTTATTAAATAAGTGTTGATTGTAAATTAACTCTGAAATTATATTAATTATAAAAAGAAGGTTTATTTTCATGAAAATTATTAATAATATTTGTCGGCCGGATCCCTTCCCGTGCGGAAAGGTCTACGGGGCGGCTTCCAAGGTTTCCGGGCCCCGTCCTTTTAAGGAATATTTGACGACTCATGAGCATGATTGCTTACACTTTATTCTTAAAAAGCTGGCCGAGTCATCTTTTATTAAATTGGCATTTTTGGCTAAAGATCTACAGCGTAAGGGAGATGAAATCCGTCACCTCCATCCGTTAACTTTTTTTTTGGGTATCTTAGCCGACGGAAGGAACAAGAAATATTTTCACTCCTTACGGCACGGAGGAGGAAAGGCTTGGCACGAATTTTATAAAGGTGCCGAAAACAGCTTTCGGGAAGAATCCGATTGCGGTAACATCACGCCGGAACAGGTGGATACTTTTTGCAAGAGGACAAAATTGGATTTCCATACGGTCGTTTCTTTGATCGAAAAAAAACGATGGGAACAATTAATTAACTATTTTTAATCAATCTTAATTAATTTTCATTAGTATTTATATAAAATACTAAATCTTTTTTTAAGATGATGGCCTTTGATATAAAAAATAATACCGATCGCATTTACCGAGAATATTTAACCCCGGACCAGTATCGCGGGTGTGCCTTTCTTTTGGATAAGTTTGCAACGGCCGGCGCTTTTTCTCTCCTTCGGCAGTATTCGCAATTAAAGGAAAATGAGAAACTCTTGGAAGAAGCTCATCCTTTGACCGTTCTTTCGGCCATCGTCTCCGATCCCGACTTAAAACAAAAGGTGAGAAAAATAAAATCCGGACCATGGAAATCTGCCTGGGACGATCGGATCGGCCGTATCTTTTCAAAAGAGAGGGAGAAGAATAACTTATCGGCATATACCCGTTCTTTTTCGTTGCAAACGGGATTGGCTCTCGATGTTGTCGAACAAGATATCGGGAAAGGAGAGTATTCCCGGTTGATCGAAAGATTATTATAAAAGGTACATGATCGTGTTTTCTTTTTTTTCCGGCATTCATCTCGGTATTCGATTCCTTGAAAAGTCGGCGTGGGTGTATGAAAATATTACCGATCAAACGTCGGAAGCCGGTTCTTATGCCGTATCGTCCGAAAGAGGAAGGGTCGGGAATCATTCCGAAGAGATAGGAAAATACTTTCAAAGAGATGGCGGCTCCTCCGTGTGGGATATCGGAAAGCCCCTTTTCGGTCGAAATGACGGGAGGATCCTCCGAAATCTTCTGCTTTCCGTTCACGAGCATATTCAAGAACCGTGGTTAAGAACGGCCATGACGGCTCAAATTTTAGGCAAAGCGTGGGCCGCGCTTGCCCATATTGTTCCGGGAACATTTTTAGAGATACCCGGAATCGATGTTCATCAACAACCCGTTTTGATCTCGTATCGGATCGATAAGAAATTTGATCTGTGGGAAAAAATACCCGCTTTCGGTTTGATAGCGGAAAATCGAGAAGGACCGCCTCTTTTAATCTTCAGAGGAACTAATGTGAACGTAAGCGATCCGGACTCCCTCCCCTCCATTTTGTCCAACTTTCACGAAAAGGGTCCGGGATGGAATTTATTCCGTTCTTCTCGCCGAGAAATCGGAGAGTGGTTGGAACGATCGGTTTCTCTTTCCGGGAAACAAGCAAGGGTAATCGGATACAGTCAGGGAGGGGCCGTGGCTTCCTATTGTCTCCTTTTTTTCAATACTTATTTCGGAGGGCCGGAGCCTTCCGTATTATTGGATTCACCGGGAATATCGGAGGAGTTATCCGGTTATCGGTCCGGATCGGCGATAAAACCGGATGTCATTTCCTATATTCACGAAGGAGATCCGATTCCGAAAATAGGAGAAGAAATTCTCGGAGAAGGTTATTTAATTCGTACCGATAAACGAAACTTTCCGGAAAGTCATACGGTTCTTTCTTTGTTTGCTCCCCGATGGGAAGTACGACGAATCAATGAAAGACGGGAAAAGGATTCTTGCCGGAGAAAGATTTTTTCCGCGATACGACGATTTTTCGGAAAAAAGGTCTATGGGGTGGCCAAAAGCGGTTGTGATTTTTTTCTTTCCGCAAAGCGATAGGCCGCTCGCTTCACAAGATCGGTGATCAAAAACCAGATCAGAGCGTATATCCACACGAATCCGGCGATTTTCCAACCGAGGGGCGGCATCAGAAATCCGTAGACGGCGATAAAGGTGGCCAATATTTGCGTTCCCGATACCGCTATCCACAGAACGGGTGCAGGGAAAGGAGGAGCAAAAAAAGCCCCCTTCGTCCGCGTTACGAAAATGGTCAGATGACCGGAGACGGAGAGCATTAAATACATCATGGACTGCAATCGGGCTTGATCGGAAAGGAAAAACTTTTCTCCCGCGTAAAACAATCCCAATACGGACAGAAAACCGACGATACCCAAAAGAGAAGAAATACCCAAAGTCAGACGCATATTCCAGGATTCGGGATGAAGTTGATACGGAACGTGATCATAGGCAATGGAAAGAATGGCACCGTCATTGAGAAGGGCCAGCATCACGATCATGATCGCGGTCAACGGATAAAAATTAAAAAATAGAATGCAGGTCGTCATAAAAAGCAAAATGCAGAGAGTTTCCGCAATGCGATAAAGAGCATAACTATTCATCCGTCGGAAGATTTTGCGGCTTTCCGTCACGGCGTCGATGATTACCGAAAGGCCCGGATCGGTTAAAACGAGAGAAGCCGAGGCCCGGGCGGCATCGGTTGCACCCGATACGGCTATACCGCAATCAGCTTTTTTGAGGGCGGGGGAATCATTAACTCCGTCGCCCGTCATGGCGACCATGTGCCCTTGTTTTTGAAGAATTTCGACGATATGAAATTTATGTTCGGGAAACACTTGTGCAAAACCGTCCGCTTTTTCCGTCAAAAGATCCCTATCCGATTTCGGATTTTTTAATTCCGAAGCATTGAGAATGTTCTCTCCGAGTCCCAATTTTTTGGCCGTTTCTCGGGCAATGGCCATCTGATCGCCGGTAACGATTTTTACGCCGATACCGATAGACTTGGCCCGGTCGATTAAGTCTTTGGCATCTTCTCGAGGAGGATCAAATAACGGAAGAATGCCGAGGTATTCTCGGGATCCGCCTTCTTTTTCCAGGGCAATACCCAAAGAGCGAAAGCCTTTTTCGGCAAATTCTCCGGTGACTTTATCGAGAGAAGATCTAATTTCCGGAGAGGGGTTGACCCACTCCGTAACAACCTGCGGGGCTCCTTTAATCACCGTAAACGAGCCCGCATCGGAGGATACGGTAGCCTCGGTACATTTTCGAACGGGATCAAAGGGAGTAAATCGTACGACGCGATATTTTTTTAACATCTCCTTGTCGGGGAGG
>CAYGJM010000052.1:6993-11541 GCA_964350295.1 uncultured bacterium
TCCTTATCCTCTTCTTTCGAAGCAAGGGAAGCATAAAGAAGGAGCTCTTCCGGAGTACTATTTTTTTTCAGGCAGAACGGGTCGGCAAGAGAGAGCTTATTTTGCGTTAACGTTCCCGTCTTATCCGCACATAAAATATCGACGCCGGCTAATTCTTCAATCGCAATCAATCGTCTGACGATAGCCTTTTTTTTGGCCAGGCTTCCGGCTCCTACGGCCATGGTTACCGATAGTACTGCGGGGAGGGCTACCGGAATCCCGGCTATCGTCAGAACGAGGGAAAATTGCAATACCGTCAGGAGGGGATCCCCTCGGATAAGAGCTCTGACGATAATCAATGTCACGATGATTCCGGTCAGTAAAATGAGGTAATGGCCTATCCGTAAAACGGCTTTTTGAAATCGACTCGTATTTTCTGCCTCTTCCACTAATTCGGCCGTTTTACCGAAATAAGTGTTTCGGCCGGTTGCGTAGACCAGAGCATCGGCTTCGCCTTGACGTATTACGGAACCCGAAAATACGCTTTCTCCCGATTTTCGATCGACGTTCAGGGATTCTCCGGTTAGTATCGACTGGTCGACTTCCAAGGGGCCCCCTTCGAGCAGCCGGGCATCCGCCGGCACGATATCTCCGGATCGGATGCGAATGAAGTCGCCCGGAACCAAGGAAGCGGCCGGAATTTCATTCCAGGAACCCGCTCGTTTCACGCGTGCATGAACGGATAGATTGGCTTTTAAGGCGGCTATTGCATCGGCAGCTTTATGCTCTTCCGAGAAACCGACGACGGCATTGGTAAGCAATAAAAAAAGAATGATATAAAAGTCGGGCCAATGCCGTACGATAGCCGATAAGATGAGGGCCGTTTCGATCATCCAGGGAATGGGACCCCAAAAATAGGAAAGAAACGTAAGAAGCGGGTGAATTTTTTTTTCTTTGATTTCGTTGGGACCGTATTGAGAGAGTCGTTGCGTTATTTCGGAAGGGCTTAACCCTTCCGGGGAAAACCCCAGGGTTTTCTTCAGATCATCCGTTGAGAGGGATTGTAAGCGTTCCGTTTCTTCCGAGGCCATCTATTTCCCCGCCATTTTTTTCCAACACTCCAAAGCCATTTCAAAATTTTCCCTCGTCCGGATGACTTGTACCCGAACGGTCGATCCTTCGGCAGAAATTTCTCGATCTTCCGCAGAGGGCAGGTCATTTTTTTCTTGATCGAGTTTCAGGCCGGTAAAGGCAAATGCCCGGCATACCTTCTCTCGAAGAAGGGGAGTGTTTTCTCCGATGCCTCCGGTAAAAACCAACGTATCCATTCCTTGCAAGGAGGCCATCATGGCTCCCACGGAAGCGTTCAGTCGATGAACGTAGACATCCAAAGCCGTAATGGCCCTTTCATCCTTATCTTCATACTTTTTCACGATTTCTCGCATGTCTTCCGAAAATCCGGAAAGGCCCAAGAGTCCCGATTTTTCGTACAGCTCCGAGATAACGTCTTCGACGGCGATATTTTTTTTCTTTAACAGGTAAAGAAGTAATCCCGGATCAACGGTTCCGGAACGGGTATTCATCATTAACCCTTCCAAAGGGGTTAAGCCCATCGTCGTATCCACGCTTTGACCTTCTTTTATCGCGCAAAGCGAGGCTCCCGAGCCGAGGTGGCAGATGACCATTTTCATTTTACAAAGGTCCTCGTTCAGCATTTCGGCGCATCTTTTCGAACAATATTGAAAACTGATGCCGTGAAATCCGTAGCGAATGAGATTGGATTCGAACCATATGCGGGGACCGGGGTAAATTTTGGCTGCCCAAGGCATTGATCGGTGGAAAGTCGTATCGAAAACGGCCACTTGCGGTTTATCTTTAAAAATTTGCTCGCAAAAGGCAATGCCTTCGAGTTCCATAGGAGTATGTAAGGGAGAAAAGTCCGTAAGATCGGCAATTTTTTCCTTCACCGATGAGTGAATGATCGTACTTTCCTTGAAATGATACCCTCCGTGAGCAATGCGATGGGCAACGGCATCGATTTCTTCGGGATTCGAAACGGGATTTCCTTCTTCCTGAAGAAGGAAATCGATCATGCGGGCAAGAATTTCTTGCGGTGATTTTTTTTTGAGTACTTCCGAGGCGATTTGTCCCTGTTCATTTTCAACCGTTATCGTTGTCTGATCCGTTCCGCTTTTTTGTTCCGCATATCCTTCCCATAGGGGATGTATAAACGATCCCGGTAAGGTGTGAAGCTCGTATAAGGCACATTTTATGCTTGCCGAGCCGTAATTAACGGTAAGGATTTTCATATTTCTTCACTCTCCCACGTCCAACGGAGAATCTCCGGCATGTCTTCTCCGTATAGATGAATATATTCTTCATGTTGTTGAAACTTTTCTTGTAAAAAATGTTGGACTTCCTCGGCCGAAGGTAAATCGGGAAGTCTTTCCAATACGTCTTGAACCAAATGGAAACGATCAAGACCGTTGCGCACGACCATATCGAAAGGGGTCGTCGTCGTTCCCTCTTCCTTGTAGCCGCGAACGTGCATATACGGATAATTCGTTCTTCGATAAGTCAGGCGATGGATGACGGAAGGGTATCCGTGAAAGGCAAAGATCACCTGTTTATTCTTAGGGAAAATACGGTTATATTCGTCATCGGATAACCCGTGAGGGTGTTCCGATTTCGGTTGCAAAGTCATTAAATCGACGACGTTTACCACCCGTGTTTTCAAAGCGGGAAAAAATCGGCGTATGATTTTTACCGCTGCCAAAATTTCCAGTGTGGGAACGTCTCCGGCACAGGCCAGGATGACGTCCGGATCCCCGTTGTCCTCTCGACCGGCCCAGGACCAAATGCCGATGCCGGCCTCACAATGTTTGACGGCCGATTCCATGTCCAGCCATTGCGGTTCGGGTTGCTTCCCCGCAATGATCACATTGACGTAGTTGCGACTTTTCAGACAGTGATCGACGACGGAGAGGAGGGTGTTGGCATCGGGAGGGAGATAAATACGAACGATATCCGATTTTTTATTTATGACGAGGTCGATAAATCCGGGGTCCTGGTGGCTGAAACCGTTATGGTCCTGTCGCCACACGTGAGAAGTAAGCAGATAATTCAAGGAGGCGATCGGTTTTCTCCAGGGAACCTGTCCGCAAACCTTTAACCATTTGGCATATTGATTGAACATGGAGTCAATGATATGAATGAAGGCTTCGTAACAAGAGAAAAAACCGTGCCTTCCGGTTAAGAGATATCCTTCCAACCATCCTTCGCAAAGATGTTCGCTCAATATTTCCGCCACTCTTCCTTCCGGAGAGACGTATTCGTCACTTTCTTGAATGGCGGCCGTGGATCGTCTGTCCGTTACCGTAAATAAGTCGCTCAGGCGATTGGAGGCCGTTTCATCCGGACCGACAACGAGGAAATTTCTTTGTTCTTGATTGAGTTTCATGACCTGCGCAAGGAACTTGCCCGCAATGCGAGTGCTTTCTGCAGAGAGAGACCCCGGCCTTTCCACGGGAAAGGCATATTGCTTGAAATCGGGCAATTGCAGATCTTTCAGCAGGATTCCGCCGTTGGCATGGGGATTGGCTCCCATTCTTCTTGTTCCCGAAGGAGCCAAGGCGGCGAGCTCCGGGAATAACTTCCCCGAATCGTCAAAAAGCTCTTCGGGACGATAGCTTTTCATCCATCTCTCCAAAAGAGCCAGACGCTCGGGATTGCTATCGGGATGAGAGAGAGGGATTTGATGGGCTCTCCAGGTCCCTTCTACCGGAACGCCGTCCACTCGTTTCGGACCCGTCCACCCTTTCGGAGTACAAAAGACGATCATGGGGTCCGGAAAGCGTTCGGTGAAGCCTTTGCGGCGCACGGCTGCTCGTTTTTTCCCGATCCGGGTAATGATCGTATCGAGCGTATGTGCCAGGGAACGGTGTACCTTTCGGGGATCATCTCCTTCCACGAAATAGGGTTCATATCCGGAGCCGCGAAGGAGGAAGATTAATTCCTTGCGAGGGATACTGCCCAAAACGGTAGATTGAGCGATTTTATATCCGTTCAGGTGGAGGATGGGTAGGACAACTCCGTCGCATGCGGGATTTAGAAATTTATTCGAGTGCCAAGAGGTTGCAAGCGGACCTGTTTCGGCTTCTCCGTCTCCGATGACGCAGGCAACGATCAAGTCCGGATTATCGAAAGCAGCCCCGTAGGCATGAGCCAAAGAGTAACCGAGTTCGCCTCCTTCGTGAATCGATCCGGGTGTTTGGGCTGCCGCATGACTCGGAATCCCCCCGGGAAAGGAGAATTGTTTGAACAGTTTCTTCAACCCGTTTACGTCTTGCGAAACGTTCGGGAAAAACTCGCTATAGGTCCCTTCCAAATAGGTGTGGGCGACCGGGGCAGGTCCTCCGTGACCGGGACCGGTAATAAAAATCATGTTCAGGTCGTATTTTTTAATAACTCGGTTGAGGTGGGCATACAAAAAATTCAATCCGGGAGTCGTTCCCCAGTGTCCGAGCAATCGTTTTTTAATGTGGGAAGGGTGCAGCGGCTCTTTCAGCA
>CAYGJM010000053.1:0-11513 GCA_964350295.1 uncultured bacterium
TCCAAACTCTCTTGCCTTAGGATATTTTTCCTTACTTCCTTGATGCCATCCTAATTGAGTATGCGGATCACTTACTTCCGGAATGCCATTACCATATTTATCTTGAGGCAACTCCCTTTCCGGAAAAGGCATGTTTTTAACTTTATTGACTACGACTCCGGCTGCATAAGCCCCCATTCCCCCTAGAGCCAGTGCAAGATCTTTATTCCTTACATTTTTAGCAGCCGTACGAGCCGCTTTATGAACACCTCCGGCAACCAGTCCTACTCCTACGGCTGCTGCCATGGCTTTCCAGCCTAATAGAAGGGGAATAAAAATGACAAAATTACCATCCGGATCTAAATATTTAAAGGGATCGTTGTTGCAATAAGAGTACAAGTCTTCTGCAGCAACTCTTGGATCCGAGTCTTTGGATGTCCATTGACAGATCGAAGGATCATATTGACGATTTTTAAAATCAACAAGTCCTGTATCTGAATCATAAGGCTTCGTTGCAAAAACCCAAGGGCATATGGGATTCAAACTTTCTAAGTTATCTCCAAATGCTTTTAAATCTTCATAATGGGTAATTTCTTGCGTCTCTGAATCTATCAATTGAGCGATGTTGTAATTGGAATTATAAATCGGCGCATAGACTTTACCTTGTGACTCAATGGAAATGGCTTTGGGAAGCTCCGGGTGAAAAGCAATACCTAAAATTCTTTGATGAATCGGCTGTTGATGTTCATTATAGATTCCGATTTGGTGAAGCCCTTGATACAGGTAAAATTCCTGATTAACTTCTCCTTGATACTCTGTTTTTTTTGGACAGTCGTCGACCTAAAAGATCATAAGTATACTCAATATGAGTATCCCCTAACGTTATAGAAATTAAACGATTCAATGCATCATAAGCATATTGAGCACTTTTACCTGAAGATTTTTTTTCAATTAACCGACCTTCATCATCATAGAAGCATTGCAACCCATCTTTTGCAACCACTCGAAAATATTCATCTAAAAGACAGCCTTCTAAAGCGGCTAGCTCCCCTTGAAGATCTTTGTAGATTATGGAAGCATTATCCAATGGATTTTCATAGGTCTTTGAGAGTAAATTTCTTTGCTCATCAAAATTATCCGTTTGTTTCAAATAAGAGGATTCTACTCTCAAAGTTTTTTGACTCTCGTCATAGATTTCATCTAAATAGCCAAGATTACCTATGAGCTTTTGTCTGAAATGATGATCGTCTATGATTTGATACTCATGTTCATATTGTGTTTTACCTTCTCTATCCGAACGCTCCACTAAAACGCTGTTATCTTTGATCTGATAAGAAATTTGACTTCCGTCAGGCAAAATCACTTTGGATGGAATTTCTCCATGGTATTCATAGTGCATTTCCAAACCACAAGGGAAAACCTCGTGAACAACTTTACCCTCTTGATTCATAGTTTGAATGAGTGTTTCTTGGGTGATTTCATTAGTGATGCGGGTTACCCAACCCTCATACGCAAGCGTGTAATGAATGGTGCCATCCAATGATGCAAATTCAACAAGTCGATCTTCACCATCTAGCCTTTTTTTAAAGCAATCATGATTCACAGAAGAAAGTTCACCTTGTGATTTCTCGAGAGCAGAACTCACTTTTGATGCCAAGGCATCATGAGATTGAAGTTTAGAAAAATTTAAAAATTGGATTGACTGACGCTCAAAACTCGAAGAGTTTTGAGTAAAAAGTCGAAGATCAAAAACTATTTGATTCTTCGGGGCCTGAATCTTATCGGATAAATATGAAGTATTAAAAAGTAAATTCTTGGAGGATGAAAGAGACTGCAAGAACATGGACTTTCTCCTGCTTGTTAAAAATTAAAGAAATCTTAACATAAAAACATTTTTTAATATGGATATTTTAAAAAATTAATTAAACTCCCCAAGAGTCAATTGAAGCATAGTCCATTATTTCTTAGATATTTAATCTCAAGTTGTGATAGTTAGAGTTACTTTTAAGTCTTTCAGATTCTTATTTTCTTAAAAAATTTTGGAGAGAGGTTAAGAAATGGGAAGAGAACATAAGATTCCATCTAGGACAAGTTATGTATGAGGGTCTTTTGAATACGGCACATATTTATCCCCCTGCTCAAAAAACAAATCTTCCTGGATAGAATAGCCCCCTCTCATTTTTCGGCTGCTCTTCTTCCGATTGCCTTCGCACTCCTCATTGCCCTTTTTCTGACTCTTTTTATTCGAGAAACTTATTCCGGCTCCGAGGATGAATCATAAAAGCTAGTCGTTCGGAGGAAGGTAACCTCGCTCGCCCGAGCTACCGACGCAAGAAATCGTGCGTTTTTTTTTACAAACTCCTTCCGTATCCTCATAATGTTGTTTCTGCTCCGCTACTCCCCAAATAAACTGTAAGGCTCGATAGGTCTTATCGGGAGGCAGTCCGCTATAATCCAATATACGGAAAGCCGACTGCAAACCTTTTTGCAGTCCGACTCCTCCGGGGATAAAGGCCGGCAGACCGTTTTGCGCCGCATAATGGAGAGCCTCCATACCTATTCGCTTCGCTTCAATCTCCCATTCTTGACCGGAAAGGCCCAAAAAAGGGCTATCCGGCGGAGAACAGTAATCGTTTTCCAATGCTTTTAATACCACGGAAGTAATAACGCCGGCCGTCACTCCGGGCAAGCCGAAAAAGGGCAAGAGATCTCTTGCGGCAAACTCGGCCGCATTCCATAAAATTTTTTCATCTTCCGAGAGACCCCTCAATCGAATATCACAAGACATAATTCACCTCTGTTTTACAAAAATCAAGCATTTTTCCGAATGAAGAATGACAAAGTTTTTCCTTCTCCGGTAATTCCGGGACACCGGAAAAAAGACCCGGATATAATTTACGACAAATCATTGCGGAAACGGCTCTTTTTTGCCTTTCCTCCGCTTCCGTTATTTCTCTTCCGAGTCGAACCAATTCTTCATAAATCCGTTTTTCTTGAAAATATTGCGGGCATATTCCCCGATACAAAAAAAACCGATCGTTACACAAGCGATCGCTTACGGGAGCAAATTTCTCCGGATTCCCGCAATGCCCGGCTACCGTCCGATAGAAATGAGCTCCTTCGTATTCCTTTTCCTTCCGAGAATGAAATAGCGGCGATGTCCGGAATAAAGAGACGATCTGCCTACATCTTTCGGTCAGAGCGTCCGAACAAGCTTGCAGAGTCTCTTTATACAGACTCGCGGTAACATAATACGCCCGACACCGGTCGCTCGAGGGAAGAAAGGGCCCGAACCGTAACTTTTCGCTTTCTTCTTGCAATCGAGCGATCCCTTCCCGACAAGAAACCGAGTTGAGTTCTTGCGGAAACCCCGTATCAACGCGGATATCAAAAAAGAAATAAAAAAAAGCACAGACGGAAAGAGCCACCCCGATTTTAGGCACCAAAGCCGAAGGAGGTGAACTTTTCGGATACTCTTCTCGAAGAGAAAGACGGTGAGAATCGATTTTATTTTCCGTCATGGTTTTACCGCCTTATTCGCAAAAAAATCCTCTTTCTCTTTCGGAAATAAATGAAAAAACGATTTTTCAAAATGACGTGCTTCCAGAGAGAACTTCATGGACTCCCGAATCCGGTCCAAAACCGAAACCCACATATCCCCTCGTAGATTCGCATCCGAACGACGGGAATCAAAAAAATCAATTTTTACGCCGGGTAAAAGTTTCTCAAAAAGCTCTTCCGTATCCCATACGTTTTCCGGTTTAAGAGAGAAGGAATCAAAAGATCGATCCGGTAACTCTCTCCTCCTCTCTTTCGGAGAGGAAGCGATTATCGCATTTCGGGATAAAAACGATCGAACCGAAGCCAATACCCCTTTCGGCTCTTCCTCATAAAGAGAAGGGAGCGAACAATTAAAATGCAAAGGAGAAGGAGCGTAAGCTTTTAAAGAAGCATCTGCTATATCCAGCATTTCTTCCGTTTCTTCTTTGCTTTTACGATAAATCGCGCACTCCTCCACTATTTCTTGATTGAAAAAGGGAATATCCCGCGAAAGCAAAAGAAATAGGTCCGCCATAAAAGGAATTTTTCCAAGCACTTCCTTGAGTCTCTTCCAACCGGGATGACATATCCCGAAAATATCCTCGTTAAAAGGCCAATAGAGCAAAATCAAAGATCGTTTTAGGTTTTCTTCCTTATGAAGAAAATACGTTTTTGCCGCTTCTTCCGCTCGCTTTTTGCTTTCCGCCGTTTTTTCAAAAACTTCCATAACTTTTCGTTCGAATAAATAATCATAACGAAAATAGGCCAGTGAAGTCAGGTCCATTAAACGGGCACAAAAAGAAAGATCTTTTTCCCCCGGTTCAAAACAAGAACGTACTTGCGGTTTTTCCGTAAGAGAGGCAAGGAGTTGATCAAAAATACAAAAATTTCCGGACCATCGATCGAATTCCTCTTCCAGCTCTCTCAGATTTTCCGAAAGCAAAGAGATTTCCTGATTTGAAAGAGCCTCTTCCCGGCGAATTACTTCCGGATCGATTCGATAAGTTCGGGGATATTCGACAAGAAAAAAATATCCGGCGAGAGCCGAAACGGATGAAGCAACGATATGAAAAATTCCTTTTAAGGAATGTACGGCTCTTTCTCGTAAGGTGTCTTTACCGAAAAGAATCTGCGTAAAAAAGGATCCTTGCAAAGAACGGCCTTGAGCCGTTTCATCAACCTCTCCCTCCTTCGGGAAGGTGCCGAAAACGGCTTGATTCAAATGCCGAATTCCCCGTTGCGCCGATGCCCAAGAGGTTTTTAACAGAAAATAACCCGCACCGTAACCTGCAAGTTGTCCGGTCCTGACGGAGAACATAAGACGCTCCGGTTAATCCTAATAGGGAATACCCAGATTATCGGATTTAGATGAATAAGTCAACTCTTATCTTTACAAAAAATTATTACGGAACATTCCACTTTTCCAGGAGCTTCGCATAGCTTCCGCTTCTCTCGGCCTTTTTTAAACCGGCCTGAAAGGCCGAGAGAAGCCTCTCCTCCTTTCCTTGAAGAACCGTTAGCCGAAGACCTTCCTCATTCAAAGGGGGCGAGGCGATCTTTAAAATTTCTTTATAGGAATTATTGCAATAAGTTTCTGCCGGCAACCGATCCATAACGACCGCATCGACGACCCCGTGCGCCACAGCCTCGGCCAACTCGCCTACTCCGTTAAACGTCCGCAAAAAAATCGACGGATCGGTTTGAACGATCAATAAGGCTTCCGAATCGATTACCGCACCGACAAGCTTTCCGCTTAAATCATTCAGGGAACGAGCGGATGAACTCAAGGGGGTAATGATCACGGGTCCGGTCAGCAAGTAGGGATCGGAACATTGATAATCATCGATTTCGCAGGCAACGGGTGACGATGAAGAAACGACTCCCTGAAAAATACCTCTTTTCAAACCGGAAAAAAGAGACTCCGATCCCGATTCCTCCGAACGAACGGAGAGATTTTCGGAACGAAAGATTTCCTGAAAAAGATCGCTCGTAAAACCGTATACTTTGGAGGACTGTCCCGCAAGATCGGCCGGATAAAACGAAGGATCGATTCCGATGACGAGCGTACGGTTCCCGGCAAGGTGGCATCCGGAAAAAAAGATGACAAAAATTACCAAAAAGATCGATAACTTCTTCATATTCATCCCTACTTTTATTGTTTATTTTTCTATGAGAGTCCCCCTATCTAAAGTCAAGCTAAAAAAAGCCTTGATTCTCGTTGATTTCGGAGGTCCTCGAAATCTCGAAGAAATTTCTTCCTTTATCCGTTCCCTTCTCGGCGATCGAGAAGTGATTCGGACCCGTCTCCCCTCGTTTCTTCACTCTTTTCTTTTTGATCGAATTGCCCGAAAAAGAGTTCCGTCATTAAAAAAACAATACGCACAAATCGGCGGCAAGTCACCGATCCATGAAAATACGGAAACCGTAGCCGATCTATTACGCAAAGAACTCTCCCTTCCGGTCCATACCTTCCATCGTTACCTACCGAATACGCATCGAGCTTCTCTCGAAAAAATTCAATCGGCGGATGCCGATCTCTTCATCGTATTCCCTCTTTTCCCCCAGTTTACCTATGCCGTAACGGGGAGTATTGCCACTTTTTTTTCTCAACACCTCCCTCCGTCAGTCGTGCATAAAATGCTTTGGATCAAGTCTTATTCATCGGAAGAGCCGTTCATTCGTCTTTTTTCCCAAAGAATAACCCGCTTCCTTGAGGAGAAGCGCTTACGGGAATCCGAAACCGTTTTATTTTTTTCGGCTCACGGTCTTCCCCGGAAGTTTATTGAAGAAGGGGATCCTTACGTACGGGAATGCGAACTCTCGTTCCAAAGTATTTCGGAACGTTTCCCCTCGGCTTTATCTCTGCTGGCTTACCAATCGAAATTCGGCCCGGAAGAGTGGACCCGCCCCTATACAAGCGATCTTTGCGAAGAGCTCGATCCCTTGCGTACGAAGAAAAAAAATCTCCTCTTTATTCCTCTCTCCTTTACTTCCGATCACATAGAAACGCTTTATGAAGTCGAGCAAGAATACATGCCGGTATCGAGACAAAAGGGCTTTTCCGTTTTTCGCCTTCCTGCTTTTAATATGAAAAGTGACTGGATTCATACCGTTCAAGAGCTTTTGGAAACGCCTTATCTACTTACAAATCAAATGCTGATTCGGAAAAAATAAGAGGGCAGATAAAAGAATTCATTCTTGACGAATATCACTTTTTGATTAAAATGGCCCCCCATATATAGCTTTAACCCTAAGTCTTTCACCGGTGCCCGATATTACTTATTTACACGAAACGGAGCCTTTCTCCAAAGATCATGTTGATCCGCATGCACTGAAAGTCATTCACAGACTGAAACAACACGGCCACCCCTCCTACTTGGTCGGAGGAAGCGTTCGAGATCTTTTACTGAAAAAAAGTCCCAAAGACTACGACATCGCCACTTCGGCCAGGCCGGAAGAAATCAAAGCCCTTTTTAAGAACTGTCTTTTAATCGGAAGACGCTTCCGATTGGCTCATATTCGTTACGGCCACAAGATTTTGGAAGTATCCACCTTTCGTTCCGGAACCGTCACTAATGAAGATTTTATCACCCATGACAATGAATTCGGTACGGAAGAGCAAGATGCCCGAAGAAGAGACTTTACCATCAACGGTCTTTTATATGACCCGGAAGAACATGCCGTTTTGGATTACGTAGAAGGTTTTAAAGATATTCGTCACGGAACTCTTCGTACGATAGGAGATCCTCAAATCCGTTTTCGCCAGGATCCCGTCCGAATGATTCGCCTTCTTAAATTCGTAGCGCGCTTTGACTTTTCCATTGATCCCGGTACGGAAGAAGCCTTAAAAAATAACGTAGGTGAAATCGTTAAAAGTTCTTCCGATCGCGTTTTGGGAGAAATCTTTAAAATGTTGGAAACACATAAAACGGCTGAATTCCTTCAATTGCTGATTAAGTATGGCTTTTTGGAAATTCTGTTGCCCGAACTGCAAGAACGGATCCGCACCTGCTCTGCGGAAGAAGAAATCCTCCGTCTTTTGGCCGAAGCCGATCGGCAGGAGGCGCATGCTCCGGAGAAAAATGTTTTATTTGCCTGTATTTTATTCCCGATTCTGAGAGAAAAAATAAAATCCGTTTGTGCTTCGGAAGAAAAAACTCCTCACCTGGGAGATATTTTTGCCGTGACAGCCGATTTGATTCATGAATTACTGGTCCGACCTTTCCCGAGATTTCCTCGGTGGATGCGAGAAACGATTGCCTTCGTATTAAATGCCCAGTATCGTTTCACCCCGATAGACCCGAAGAAAAGAACGGGTAAATTCAAGTTATTGAATCATAAAAAAGCTCCGCTCGCCGTCCGTTTTTTGGGAATCCGAGCAGCGGAAGACGAAAGGTGTGCCAAAGAGTACGGCCGGTTAAAAAAAATGAAAAGAAAAACATGTTAATGCGAGACTTCGAAGATTTCGAAGGATTGGACATCCGTTTTACGGGCCCTCCGGAAGAAGAAGGTCCCTTGCCCGCCCTCTTTTATTTTTCTCTTTCGGCCGAAGAAAGTCTTACTCTCGACCCGTATAATCAATTCGTTCGTTTCTTGGGCAACGAACGTCAACGGATCTTTTCCGTTACCCTTCCCGGGCACGGCCCGGGATATGATAAATTCCGAGCCATGAGCCATTGGGCAGAACATCCGGAAGAATTATCTCTCTTTTTTTCGAAGCTTTTCCGCCTGATCGATCACTTGGAAGAAAAAAAATGGATGACGGGACCCTTCATTTGTTCGGGACTTTCACGCGGCGGGTTTGTCGCCCTCCGCCTCGCTTCTCATCCGAAAGCCGGTGCCTGCATCGCTTTTGCTCCGGTCATTGACCTTGCTTACCTGGAAGAATTTCGCAACCCTTCCTTGTCCGCATTCATTCGAGAACTCTCTGTAACGAATATTCTTCCTTTGCTGATCCGAAAAAAAATAAAAATTTTTATCGGAAATGACGACACGCGCGTCGGTTCCGATCCCTCCTATGCCTTCCTCCGAGAATTGATTTCTCAGGCAAAAGAAGCCGGCCAAAGATCGTTTCCTTTTGAGCTTTCCTTTCACCCTTCTACCGGCCATCAGGGACACGGTACTCTTCCCCACATTTTCAAAGAAGGGGCCGAAAAGGTGAAAAAATGGATTGTTGAATAAGTCTTTATCTCCTAAAATGCTCCTACTCTCTAAAGGAAAGGTCTTACTTTGTCGGTAAAATATTCCGTTGTCGTACCCGTTAAAAATGAAGAAGATAACCTCCCCGTGCTCATCAAAGAGATCGAGCCGGTCATGGAACTTCTCGGCGAGCCTTGGGAACTGATTTGCATCGATGACGGTTCCACCGATCAAAGTCTTTCCCTACTGAAAATGCTGCAAAAACAAAAAGATTATCTGAAAATTCTTTCCTTCACGAAAAATTTCGGTCAGTCAAGTGCCTTCGATGCCGGCTTTAAAACGGCTCGCGGCTCCGTCATCATTACCCTTGACGGAGACGGTCAAAATGATCCTCGAGACATTCCGAATCTCCTGGATCGATTAAGCGACCATGATCTTGTTTGCGGCTGGCGAGCCTTCCGTCGCGATACCTCTTCCAAACGGTGGATTTCCCGTTTTTCGAACTTTATTCGTTCTCGTCTTTGCAAAGACGGCATCCATGATACCGGTTGTTCCTTAAAAGTCTTTCGGAAAGAGGCCCTGAACCAAATCAAAATTTTTCACGGAATGCATCGTTTTCTTCCGGCCTTATTCAAAATCGAAGGATTTTCGGTCATGGAAATGAAAGTGAATCACAGAGCTCGCAGGGCCGGGAAAAGTAAATATCATATTTTCAACCGAAATCTCGGACCCGTTATGGACATGTTCGTTGTTTTTTGGATGCGAAAAAAAAGGTTACGCTATCGCATTAAAGAGAGACATTGATGTTTGCAACGCATTCCCTGTATCTGGTTTTCGGCGTCGCTTCCATGATTCCCTTCACTCTTCGTTTTCTGATTCAATGGCTTCTTAGCGAACGGAAGCAAAAGAGTTATGTCACTCCCTTATTCTGGAAGCTTTCCGTAATCGGGGACCTCCTCCTCTTGCTTCACTATCTTCTGCAAATGCAATATCACCTTTACTTTACCCGCTTCGCGACAACCTATTTTGCCTTTCGGCAACTGCGCCTCCTCCGCGGAAATGCCCCGCCCTTTTCCATCAAAAGATATCTCCGGATTACCCTCGTTTGGGGAGGCTTTCTGACATTGCTTTTCCTTCTTCTTTCCTTTCTGCGATACGATAAGATCATCTGGATCCAAACCCCTCGAAGCCATCCCGATCGAGTCATCTCGTCTTTTTGGCATGCGATCGGATTTTCCGGAGCCTTTTTATTTACGAGCCGTCTGTGGGTCCAATGGTGGCAATCGGAAAAAAAGCAGGAAAGCCGACTCGGCCCCGCTTTCTGGAAAATGAGCCTTTTCGGTGGAACTTTAACCTTGCTTTATGCTATTCGGATCCGGGATCCGATCACGGCTTTCGGTTACGGTGCGGGTCTTATTCCCTATCTCCGCAATTTGATGTTATTGAAAAAAGAAAAAAAAAGAGAAACCCTATGACCTATGACCTATTTATTTTTGCGGGAGAGGCCTCCGGGGACATTCACGGAGCGGCCATCCTGAAAGCCCTGAAAAAATTGCGACCCGATATCCGCGTTTCGGGCGTAGCGGGACCCAAAATGAGAAAAGAAGGTCTATCCCTATTCATGCCCATGGAAAATTTTCGAGTCATGGGTTTTACCGACGTATTTAAAAACATTTTCTCCCTCCTTCGGTCCTTTCGAAAAATTCTTCGTCATATTTTATCAACAAATCCGAAAGCCGTTCTCTTTATCGATTATCCCGGCTTTAATCTTCGAATGGCCAAAGCATTGCGAAAAAAGGGATTTTCTCAAAAATTGATCCACTACATCTGTCCGACCGTCTGGGCCCACGGCAAAAAAAGAATCCACACCCTATCCGATACGCTGGACCTTCTCTTATCCATTTTTCCGTTCGAAAAAAAATACTTCGCACACGTTCCCCTACAACCGGTCTATATCGGGAACCCCTTGATCGATACCTTTCGCAATCACGTTCCGGATGTCGACTGGAGGACCTCCTTCTCCATTCCTCGAGAGGCTCCCCTGGTAGGTATCTTTCCGGGAAGCCGCGTCCAAGAAATCAAACAAAACCTCCCGAAGATACTCCGCTCCTGCGAAATCTTTTCTCGACATCATCCCGATCACCTCTTCGTTCTTTCCGTTGCCGACCCTTCCTTAAAGTACTATATCGAAAAAGCTATTGCCGCCTCTTCCCTTCTTCCGAATCAAACGCTCTTTCCGGTTCCCGGAACGAAAAATAAGGAGATGATGAAAGAAATCGAATGTGCAATCGCCACATCCGGTACCATTACTTTCGAACTGGGCATAGCTTCGGTACCCACGGCCGTCGTTTATCATCTTACGACCGTCAATGCCTGGATTGCAGGCTATTGCTTAAAATTGAATCTTCCCTACTATTGCATCGTAAATATCATCATGGAAAAATTAATCTTTCCGGAAATGTATTATCTGGATTTCCTCCCCGAAAAGGTAGCGGAAGCCCTGGAAGGATTCTATGTTCCGGAAAAAAAGGAACAGGTCGTGCAAGGCTGCCGGGATCTCCTTTCCCTGATGGATCGACAAAAAGAACCTTCTTCGGTAGCAGCCGGAAAAATCCATGAACTGATCTATGCCTCGGGAAAATAAAAAACGAAAATTTCTCCGTTACCTACAAAACACCCTCTTCCCCCCTCTGGTAAAACAGCTCGTTCGCCTTCTGTTGAAAACCTGTCGGGTAGAATTCATCGGGATGCAACAATACCATGAAGCGGTAAAAAAACATCCCTCCATCATTATGCTCTGGCATAACCGAATCCTTCTTTGTCCGAATTTTTTCGGAGACTACTGTTGCCCCTCC
>CAYGJM010000054.1:0-4732 GCA_964350295.1 uncultured bacterium
AAAAATATAACTTCTCCGATGGTCGGAACTTTTTATACTTCTCCCTCTCCCGGAGATCCTCCTTTCGTAAAGGTCGGAGATAAAGTCGAAGCCGGAGACGTGGTGTGTATCGTCGAGGCCATGAAGGTCATGAACGAAGTTAAGGCAGGACAAGCCGGAGTGATTAAATCAGTTCTTATCGAAAGCGGTCATCCGGTGGAATACGGAACGAAAATGTTCGCCCTCGTCGATTGATCAGTATAAATAAAGAGATCCGGTGCCATGAAAATAAAAAAAGTTCTTATCGCCAATCGAGGCGAAATCGCCGTCCGAATTATCCGAGCCTGTCATGATTTGGGATTACAAACGGTGGCCGTTTATTCCGAAGCCGACCGGGAGTCCTTGCACGTTCTCCATGCCGATGAGGCCATTTGCATCGGGAAGGCTTCCTCTTTAGAGTCCTATTTAAAAATTCCCCATATTATTTCGGCGTGTGAAATTACGGGAGCCGATGCGATTCACCCGGGATATGGCTTTCTTAGTGAAAATGCTAATTTTGCTTCTATTTGCGAAAGTTGCGGAATTGCTTTTATCGGACCTTCTTCGAAAACGATTTCTCGTTTGGGAGATAAGGCCAAAGCCAAAGCTACTGCCATGGAGGCCAAGTGTCCCGTTATTCCGGGATCCGACGGCATTGTAGAGGAGTTGGAAGAGGCCAAAAAAGTAGCCGAAAAATTCGGTTATCCCATTTTTATCAAAGCCGTTGCCGGAGGAGGGGGAAAGGGGATTCGAATCGCTCACGATGAAGCGGAGTTGATCAAGTTCTTTCCGCAAGCCCGAGCCGAGGCGAAAGCCAATTTTAATAATCCCGACGTCTACCTGGAAAAGATGATCGTCAATCCTCGACACGTTGAAGTGCAGATTCTAGCCGATGGCTTCGGACATTGCGTCTATCTCGGAGAAAGAGACTGCACCATTCAGCGAAGAAGGCAAAAGTTAATCGAAGAAACTCCTTCGCCCGTTTGTTCTCCGGAGCTCAGGAAAAAATTGGGCGAAGCGGCCGTAAGATTAGCTAAAAATGCCGGTTATGTTTCGGCCGGAACGGTGGAATTTTTATTGGATAAGGATCTCAACTTCTATTTCATGGAAGTGAACACGAGAATTCAGGTTGAACATACGGTCACCGAGGTATTAACCGATGTCGACTTGGTCAGAGAACAGATTCGCATTGCAATGGGAGAACCCTTGCGCATGCAACAAAAGGATATTTCGTTTAACGGACACGTGATTCAGTTTCGAATCAATGCCGAGGATCCCCAAAACAACTTTTCTCCCTCTCCGGGAAAACTGGATTATTATCTCCCCCCCGGCGGACCCCATGTTCGAGTTGATAGTGCCTGCTACTCCGGGTGTAAGATCCCCCCTAACTATGATTCAATGGTCGCCAAACTGATCGTTCGGGGAGCCAATCGGGAAGAGGCCATTGCCGTCGGCAAAAGAGCTTTAAAAGAATTTCATATCGGAGGAATCCATTCCACGATACCGTTTCATCGCTATATGTTAGAAGATGAGAACTTCCTGAGCAATCGTTATAATTTGACCTATATCGATCGACTGATTGAAGACGGGTGCTCCTTTGATCGGGCAACGGAAGAAGTTCACTGATCTTTTTCTAAAAAAAGCTTGTCTATTATATATCAATGTATTATAATTGAGAGAGCGTAGCCCTGAGGAGGGCTGTATGTCATTGCTTTCTAAGGTTTTAGTTAAGGATTTAGTTAAGGAAGAGGACCGTTTCGGAGATTGGACGTATTCTACCGATTCTTCTTCCGAAGAAGTTCTTGCTCGATTAACGAATCGAGAGGGAAAGATTTTTTCCTGGAAAAGAGATGCGAAGCCTTTTGACCGGGGATCTTTTAAATCCCTATATCGCATGCAACAAGAGGAACTGTGCATCTCCGTTGCTTCTTTTGGAGACAATGCGACTTTTTGTACCGATCTAAATGAAGAGCTTGTTTTCTTGCGTCTCAATGAGGCCTTTCAAAAAAAAGAGACCGATCATGTCATGCATTCTTTAATGGTAGAAACTTTTTATGCGCAAAAGTATCGGGTTCAAATCATTATTCAGCCCTTTTTCCGGGAAGGAACGCTTTACGGTCTGATCGTTCCTGAAAATAAATTATCGTCGGAAGAGCGGGAGGGGAAGGATCGGGAAGGGTGTACGGCTCAGGTTTTAAAGGCTATTTCCTATCTTCACGAGAACAATATTTATCATGAAGATATAAAACTAAACAACTTTCTTGTCGAAAATAACGATAAGGGAAGACGAATTGTTTTGACCGATTTCAGTCATACCGTCTTTTTTTCAACGGAACATCCGGAAGCCACTGCCGCATTGATTTCTTCCTGTCAAAGGTCGCTTATTTCTCCCTATGCTTGTCCCGATATTTTAGAGGGAAAAAACCGAGAAGAAAAAAATAAGGATAAGCTTGCAGAAATAGCCAAAAGGCAGGATGTCTGGGCTACCGGCATTGTTTTATACAATTGTCGTTATAGCAGATATCCGCAATTTGTCAATACTAAGAGCGGAGAGCTGACGAGAGACAAGCTTCGCAAAAATTTACAAGAAAAGAATCAATATTTTATCAATGATAGGTCAAAGGAAACGGAGGTTGCTTTAGACAAGGTGATTGAAAAGATGTTCAATGAATATCTGACTCCGGCAAAGGCTTTGGAGCATTTATTTCCGGAAATATAGAGGTATTTCATGTCTGTTTGCACAAAAAAGTTTATCCCGGAAGGGGGCCGTTTCGGAGATTGGACGTATTCTACGGATTCTTCTTCCGGAGAGGTTCTGGCTCGATTAACGAATCGAGAGGGAGGGACCGTTTCTTGGAAGCGGGATGAGAAGCCTTTTGATAAGGGGACTTATAAATCCGTGTTTCAAACGCAAGAAAAGAAACTTTGTGTTTCCGTAGCCGTTTTTGAAGATAAGGTAAAATGTTTTTCTGCCGATAAAAACGAGGAACTTCTTTTCGTGCGTCTTAATGAGGCCTTTCGAAAAAAAGAGACCGATCATATCATGCATTCCGTAATGACGGAAACTCTTCTTCTGGAAGGCAATCGTGTTCAAATCATTATTCAACCCTTTTTCCGGGAAGGAACGTTGCTGGGTTTAATCGTTCCCCATAATAAATTATTGCCGGAAGATCAAGAGGGAAAGGATCGAAAAGGGTGCACGATTCAGGTTTTGGAAGCCGTCACTTATCTTCACGAGAACGGTATCTATCATCAAGATATAAAATGGAATAATTTTCTCGTTGAAAACAAGGGAAAAGTTCGACGAATCGTTTTGACCGACTTCGGTCTTTCCGTTTATTCTCCCCGGGAAGGAGAAGAAGCGGAAACGGATGCTTATATGAGGAAGTCTTTTCGAAAATCATTAGTCTCTTCTTACGCTTGTCCTGACTTTTTACAGGAAAAAAATACGAAAATAGATGATTTCCCCTGCCTTGTAAAAATGGCTGAAAAACAGGATATTTGGGGGACGGCCATCGTTTTATACGGTTGCATTCATTCCGAATATCCGAGTTTTGTTAATCTGAATAGTACATCGCAAACAAAAATTAATCTTGTAGAGAATAAAAAAGGAAGAGAAAGACATTTTACTGATTATGTCCGATGGAAGAAAAAAAGCCCCTTGCAAGAAGTCATCGAAAAGATGTTTAACCGGTATTTGTCCCCACGGGAAGCTCTGGAGCACTTATTCCCCGTAAAACCGGAATCCATTGAAGTTTTTTGTGAAGAGAAGGCTTAGGTGAGGGAATTGAATTTCTTTTTGATTTTCGTCGGATTAAAATAATTTTGTCGTCCGTAAACAACCTCATGCAAATTTTCGATGGCCATAAAAGCCGCCGGGTCGATATGCAGTATAATGTCTTTCAGCTCCGCCAGCTGCAAACGATCAACGATAACCATGAGAATTTCTCTGTCATCTCCGGTATATCCTCCCCGTCCATAGAGAATCGTCAGCCCCAATCCTAATTTATGAATGATCGTATCGCTGATTTCTTTCGGTTTCCCGGAGATAATGAATACCGATTTAATCTCATCGAGACCTACGATGACGAAGTCCATAGTTTTATAAGTCACCATGTAGGTAATGAAGGAGCGTACGGAAGTGTTCCATTCTTGATAGAAATATCCGGCCAGAATAAAGATGAAAATATTGATGAAGACGACGACTTGGCCAATGGTAAACCCTTTTTTTCGATTTACGATAATGGCTAATACTTCGGAACCGTCGGAACAGCCTCCCATTCGAATGATCAAACCGACGCCGACACCGAGGGCAATGCCGCCCAATACCACGACTTCCAAGGGGTCTCCGTAAAAATTCGGAACGTTGGGAATTAAATCCTCCAATAAAAATAAGAAGAAGGAAAAAAGAACGATACCGATCATCATGAAGAGAACGAATCTTTTGCCGAAATGCCGGTAAGCGAGAAAAACGCAAGGGACATTCAAAAGAAAGACGATATAGGGAAGCCATTGCTTGCCGATCAGACGGGCCAGAATCATCGAAATTCCGGTAACTCCGCCGTCGATGATATTATTCGGCAGTATGATCATTTTGATTGCGCAAGCGGCCGTAAATGCGCCGACGGACAACCATATTAAGGAATACCAGAAAGATTTTTTTAATCCCGAAAAGGAAGACATTTAAAAAAATCCGTTAAAAGGAAGAACGCGG
>CAYGJM010000054.1:4820-5813 GCA_964350295.1 uncultured bacterium
ACTTCCGGCGTGACAGGCCGGTGCTCTAACCAATTGAACTACTCCCGCATTTTTTGGGCGCAACTGGATTTGAACCAATGACCGCCTGTTTGTAAGACAGGAGCTCTACCGCTGAGCTATACGCCCCAAAAAAAACAGGTTAGAATTTAAAAGATGTTGTAATAAGAAACAAGTATTTTTGCGAAAAATAAGGAAAAAACTTTTCCGGAAAATATTTTTTTTCGAAAATAGCGCTTTTGCTTCTCGTAAGGGTACTTTTTATGAAGTTTTGGTGTTTGTCATGTATTTTTCTTTGCTTTTTTTCTTGTGCCCCTTCCGGTACGGAAGAATTTCAAATCCAGGGAGAAGTTATTTTGAAAAAACTCGTTGCCGAATTGAGTGAGGTAAAAAACGGAAAGGACCTTGCCGTTCGAAAAAAGAAAATTAAAAAGCAATTAGCCGATTTAACCGATATTTTAATGGCTTCCGGGCGCTTTGCGGAGAAACATCCCGATTCTTTTGATACCCGACGAGAGGAATTGGAAGAGACTGTTTTTGCTCTTCGATGCGAATTATTTCGCATTTATGCCCTGGACGGAGGCAGAGAGATGATGGAAGAATTGCAAAAGGATTCTTTTTTGAAATTGAGCCTTTTCGAGAAAACGGAATCGAAACGCCGTTATTAAACGGATTCGTAAAATCCGAACCAGGATCTTTCAAGTAATTTACTTCCGACGGTCAGGAGTTGAAAGGCTACCGTCGAAACGAGAACGGCAACGGGCACGGCAAGAAGGGCCATTTTAATTTGCTCGTCCGGAGAAAAGGAATCAAAGGAGTCGATAAGATAATGACAAAAGTTATAGGATTTCCAATTTTCCGGAAAATAGGACCCGGTAAAGGAGTGGCAATGGCCGGCATAAGCTTTGTTTAGTATTTGTGCTCCCGTTCCGTTTTGATAAACGGAGTAAGCGGCTCCGGCTACCAGTGCAGCCAGACCGGTGCCTGCCATGACGA
>CAYGJM010000054.1:5843-10014 GCA_964350295.1 uncultured bacterium
TCTAGCGTAAAGTATCTTTATTTAGAACCTTTTTCTATTGCCAATTTGCAAAAAAACGGTATATAGTTCCCCCGAAATTTTTTAACAGAGAACTTCTATGACTTCCAAGGAAACAAGCCGGCGATCGCTTTTTCGCCATTTATTCTTTCTGCCTCTGGTGCCTGCCCTATTTTTTATTTTAATTTTGTTTGATTTTTGTTTGTCGATTTTCCACAGATTGAGTTTTGCGATTTGCGGTCTACGGCGAGTAAAAAGGGGACCGAATTTTAAGGTTGACTATCAAAAGTTGGCTTATTTGAGTAAGGGAGGACGTTTTTACGCTCTTCTGATTCATTATCCGGTCGGCCTTTTCAACTACGGTAAAAAAATAGCTCAGGAATTGGAAAACTATTGGTGCGTGCCTATTTCCGTTAAGGGGGGAAAATTCGTCTTGGACAAAAACCAAAAAAGAATGCACGCCTTGCAGAGAAAAAGAGAAATCGGCGACTACAAAAAAATCTTTAAAAAGAAAAAGAAATAATTTTTTTTAATGGATCGATCGATTCTTTTTTCGGGGAGAGGAAAAAAATCGAGCGGCGAGCAAACCCAGCGTAAAGCCGACGGCAAGTTCCGGAATTTTTAAGGAAAATAGGCGATTGATTTCAGGCCAGACGGCAGCGGTCGTTCCGCCGACGAGGATGGCGGCGATCGCCCCCTGAGAAGTTATTTTCTTGGAATACAGAGAAAGAAGAATGACCGGTCCGAAAGAGGCTCCGAGTCCGGACCAGGAATAGAGAACGAGAGAATAGATTTCGGAAATTTGATACAGGGCCGGAAAATAAGCAATCAATACGATGAGAATAACGCAACTTCGGGAAGCAATAAGTAGCTCGGAAGATCGGGCTTTCGGTCGAAGAAGTCTTTTGTAAAAATCCTCGGACAGTAAGGTGGCGACGACCAATATCTGGGATTCGCAGGTCGAAAGAGTCGCTGCCAAAATAGAACATAAAACCAGTCCGGCTGCAAAGGGGTGCAGAAGGCTTTTAGCCATTAAAATAAAAATCAGTTCGTCGTTTTTCGGAGGTGATTCAAAGAAGCCGAGAGCGGCGATACCCACCGAAACGGCCGCCGTTAGGGCCAGAATTTGCCAGGTAATACCGACGTATTTGGATTTGGGCATATCTTTCGCGTTCTTAATACCCATAAACTTCGTTAAAATATGAGGTTGTCCGAAGTAACCCGGACCCCAGGATAAGAGCATAAAAAGGATTCCTTGTAGCGTTTGCAGGGAGAAATCGGGAAGAAATTTCAGAGAAATTCCTTTTTGCAGGGCTGCTTGCGCAATAGTTGAAAAACTTCCCGGTTCCCGAAGGACCGAAAAAGGAACGACGTAGATCATAGCCAACAAAAAGATGCCTTGAAAAAGATCGGTCCAGGCAACGGTAATAAACCCTCCGAATATCGTATATAAAACGGCAATCAAAGCGCCCGCACTAACTCCCCAAGAATAGGGGAGTCCGAAAATAAAGCGGAAGGAAAGTCCCAGAGCGACAAATCCCGCCGTGATATAAAAAATGAAAAAGAGAAGAGAGAGGACTCCGGTTAGAATGCGGATAAATCCCGTTTTGTCCTGAAAATGGGCTTCGAGGTAGGAGGAGAGAGTTAGGCTGTTATACCTTTCGGTCATCACCCTTAATTTCGGGGCAACGAAATGCCAATTTAAAAACATGCCGATGACCAGGCTGATCGCAATCCAGGCGTTAAAGAGCCCCTGTGAGAAAATAAGCGCAGGGAAAGCCATAAAAAGCCAGGCGCTCATGTCGCTTGCCTGGGCGCTGATGGCCGTTACCCAAAAATTAACCGAACGACCGCCGATGACGAAGTCGGTCTCCGTCGTATGCTTTTTATAAGAGAAGTAAACGATCGATAAAAGAAGGGAGGTATAAATAAAAAAAGCGGTAATCATAGGGAAAACTTATCGAAAGCCGGAGATTTTAACAACATAATTTAAGGGGTTTCCGCTTTTCGGGAGCCGTAGAGAAGTCCTGCACGAGCCAAGTTCGTTCGAGCTCGGGGAAAGGTTTTTTCTATCCGTTCCAAAAGGATTTCAGTTTTTTTTCGTACCGAATCGGCCCCTATGGGGCAACGACAGAGAATGCGCAGGAAACCGTGAGAGGAGGCGAAGGATCGGATTTCTTTTTCGGAGATAAAAATCAGGGGGCGAATGATCGTAACGCCGTATCGTTGCATTTTCACTTTCGGAAGATTAGAGGCGAATTCGGCTTTGTGGAATAAATTCATTAATAAAGTTTGAACCGCATCATCCCGGTGGTGGCCGAAAGCAATACATTCGATACCTCTTTCTTTGGCAGCTTCAAAAATTAATTTACGCCGATCTCGGGAACAAGAATAGCAGTTTAATCCGGAATCTTGTTTTTGTTGAAGAATGACCAGGGGAACATTCAAAGCATCGCAAACGGAATGCAAATAGGCTCGATTGATTCCCGATCCGCATGTAAATTCTCCGTCTACAAAGAAAGCCGTTATCCGGAATAGAGGAAACCCCTTTCCGGAGATGGCGTGTAACAGAAAAAGAAGAGATAGACTATCTTTACCTCCGCTTAAGGCAATGCCGATTTTTTCTTTTCCCTCTAAAAGATCAAATTCAAAAAGGGCTTTGCGCACCATGGACTCCATCAGAGCCCCTGACTTCGTCCAAGGAGGTTTCGGTATTTTTTCCATCGCTCTTTCCTAAAATTAGCCGAAATGATAACTTAACCGGAGATAAATGAAAAGAGACCCCGTTCCCAAGAAAAAATATTTTATTTTCGTCTTGTGGGGAATGCCGGGTTTCCGGTAGAGTACTGCGCAAAATTCCAATGCTGACATAGCTCAATCCGGTAGAGCACCCGACTTGTAATCGGACGGTTGTGGGTTCAATTCCTACTGTCAGCATCCTCTTTTTAGGGGGTGTCGCATAGCGGCCAATTGCAATGGACTGTAAATCCGTCGACTTCGGTCTACGCTGGTTCGAATCCAGCCACCCCCAATTGTTGTTTTTAGAAATTTAGTTGCTATTTACAGAGAGTTTATTCTATGAGTTTTCCTTACGGAAACTTTACTTTTAATCCTTTCCCGCCCCCGGGCTCTCCGGCATATATGATGGTGCAGCAGACAACCTATTTCCTGCCTTGGAACCCCTCTTTTCCTCCGGCATCCTTTCTTCCGAATATGATCCCTTTTACGAGGGCTTCTTCACAATCGAAGCAGGAGTTACCTCCCTTTAAACGAAAGAATCAGGAGGAGGAGGTAAATCGTAAGGTAAGAGCCGTTTATAATGAAATGAATTTTTCTGCGGCTCCCGTTGCGGAATGCGGAAGAAAAGAAACTGCTTCCGGTGAAAAACCTTGGGAGTATCTGTACTCTTATACGGATAATTGGAGCAGAGTTATAGAAAATGATCAGGCCCTAAAAAAGGCAAAGTATCCCGATAAACTAAGAGAATCCTTACGCGAATATCGAGACACAAAGAAAATCAAAGAAACTGCTACTTTGTATTTTTTAAAAAAAGAGAATGATCAAAGTATTTATTTGGCTTATGCACATCAAGAGAACCTTAAAAGCATTGTTCTCTACTCGGAGGATCCACGATTTACCCGGGGACAAATAATAATGGATTGTTACGGTAAATCCCAAGGGGATGCCGATGTAATTAAAATCCCGGGAGTGAAGGTCTCGGGAATTGCTACCGAAAGGGCGGATGCCAGGTACTATAAAATTATTCCTCATGATGGAGAAATTGATTCTTGTTTCAAAGAGCGCGGTTCGGACATAGATCCCAAGGTACAGGCTATTTTGGAGGATAGGGACTTTCCCGATGTTTCGGGTGTAACGCTTCCGAAAAATAGGCACGACTTGGATAAAGGAAGATGGCGATACACATACTCTAAAACTTCGAATTGGTTCAAGAAAGGAAAATATCAATCAGATTATCCCTATGAAATGAGTGAAATCTTAAAGCACTTTCTTCAAGAAGGGGTAATTACCTCTCAAAGTCGTTTGCATATTTTACAAGAAGGTTCGACTGTTTGCTTGGCTTATGCAGACGTCAAAGAACTTAAAAGTATTGTTGTCTACTCAAATATCCCGGGGCTCACTCCGAGACGGGAAATAGTAGAATATTCTTCTCTGT
>CAYGJM010000054.1:10024-11113 GCA_964350295.1 uncultured bacterium
CAAAAAAAATAACGATGAATTCCCGGAAAAGAATTTGATTGAAGTCAAAGAGGTAAGAGTTCAAAAAAATGGTCGTGAACAATCGGGAAGCAAATGGTTTCAAATTCTTCCTTGTAAGAATCCTGAATCGGCACTTCCGGTTGCAGATCGATCCGATGTACTTCCTCCGGAATGGGGAGATTTGTTTTCCGATTGGGATTTTTTATCATCACCACCTCCGAAAACTCCGAAGGAGGATCCTTTTTTGAATTTGCTCCCCGAAGATAATTTCTCGATCTGGGAAGAGGATGCTTTTTTCAGAGGTCCCGGCCCTTGTAAAGCGCAGGAAAAACCTATTGCGGGGGAGATGGATTTCCCCGACGTTTCCGGCTTAATGCCTCCGGAAAATAAACAGGGCTCGGAAGAAACAAAATGGAAATATACATACTCTTGGTCTGGTCCCTTGAAACGGAATAAGACAAGTTACAACTCTGAGATTGATTTATTTTTGGATAAGTTATTAAAGGAAAATACAATCACTGATAACAATACTTTGTATTTTTTAAAAGAAAGGGGAGGAGGATATCACTTGGCTTACGTAGATACCAAGGATTCCGAAAGAGTGGTTGTTTACTCAAAAGATCCTCGACTCACTAAGGGACAAATAATAACAGAATCCAATCCTACCTACAAAAAAAGGGGTGTCGATTATGTTATTCCGGGAGATTATATTGAAGTCAAAGAGGTAAGAGTTAAAAAAAATGGTCGTGAACAATCGGGAAGCAAATGGTATCGAATTCATCATTCGAAGAAGCCTAAAATGGTGCCGCCGGGTGCAGATCAATATGATTTAGGGTCCCGAATAAACGATGAGGTTGCCGAACCGAAAGGTTTACTTTCCCATTTGGATTTTCAACCATTAAATACACCGCCGATAAGTCCGGTTCCGAGTCAATTCGATAAGGATGTTTCCGGATGGGATAATGAATTTTTCGATTTAGAAAATTTGTTGGATTTCGGCTGATTCCGGAAGTTATCGATAGACGTATGTTTTTTTATTCCGGTTGAAAAAAATAATCTTTTTCGGAAATAAGGAATTTTTACTTCGAA
>CAYGJM010000054.1:11123-11407 GCA_964350295.1 uncultured bacterium
TCCTTCAGCAAGAAACAGCAGCAAGAGGTAATTTGGGCCGTCAGTTTGGGAAACGTACTGGAGTGGTACGAGTTTTCCATTTATGTCTATTGGGCTCCGACCTTATCGGATATTTTTTTCCCCTCGTCAACGAACTCTTCCTTAAATTTCGTTTTTTTATTCTTGGCATTGGGTTTTTTGATGAGACCCTTGGGAGGGGTTTTTTTCGCTCGTCTCGGAGCTAAGATCGGACCCTGAGAGGCACTGGTATGGGCCGTTTTATGTACGACCGGTCCGACCTTCAT
>CAYGJM010000055.1:0-931 GCA_964350295.1 uncultured bacterium
CCTATGTTTTGGTGCAGTTAGAGCCCTATTTTGAAAATTTCGGCAAACGATTAATCAAATCGCCCAAACTCTATTTTGCAGACACAGGTCTTGCTTGTCACCTCCTTAATATCGACTCGGTAGAACAACTAAAAAGAGACGCTCTATATGGAAACCTGTTCGAAAATTGGGTTGTTATTGAACTCATGAAGGCGCGGTATAACCAAGCTTTAGATCCTCGCCTTTATTTTTATCGGGATGTTGCGGGAAAAGAAGTTGATCTTCTCTACCAAAGGGGGAGTAGACTTATGCCAATTGAAATCAAAAGCAGTAAAACTTTTTCACCTTCTTTTTCCGAAGGTTTGAACTATTTTCACAAACAAGCACCCGAACGTGCTGAAGATGGAGCCGTGATCTACGGAGGTGATAAATCCCAGAAAATTGGGAAATATGAACTTTTTTCAGCTGAAAATTGCTCTGAATGGATGCTTTAAAAATGAATATTTATGGTTTCAATGTTGTATGGAAATTTGAATTTTTCCCAATCAAAAGTTCTGAACGCGTCTTTCCGCCTCCATTGATAACCCTTGCAAATATGAAGAAAAAATGAAACGTCCGGCTAAATAGTGTCTATTATTTTCAGCAATGCCCATATGGTCCATAAAAAACTATTTTCTATAGAGAATTTCCGGAATCATCCATAATCTTAAGGAAAATATAGGAGCTTACTGTGAAAGTCATTGTGATAGGAGGCGGAGCTGCCGGTTTTTTTGCTGCTATCAGAGTCAAGGAGCTTCACCCTTCGGCATCTGTTACTCTCCATGAAAAAACGGCAAAACCCCTCGGCAAGGTCCGTATCTCCGGAGGGGGGAGATGTAACGTTACTCACGCTTGCTTTGACCCCAAAAAACTTATTCTAAATTATCCGAGAGGCTCAAAAGAGCTTTTAGGC
>CAYGJM010000055.1:941-5010 GCA_964350295.1 uncultured bacterium
TTTCAATCGCTTTCAACCTAAAGACACGGTAGAGTGGTTTTTCAAAAGGGGCGTTCGATTAAAAACAGAAAATGACGGGCGTATGTTTCCTGCTAGCAATTCCTCTCAAACAATTATCGACTGTTTGTACAAGGAAGCAAGTAGACTAGGCGTTCATATTGAATTAGGATCAAGGTTTGCCCATGCAATAAAGGACTATGATCGCATGATACTTGCAACGGGAAGTTCCAAAGAGGGATGGGATTTTGCAAAATCCTTGGGCCATACGATTCAAACGCCCGTGCCCTCTCTGTTTACCTTTAATATCCCCAACTTTTCCTTAGTAAATCTCTCCGGAGCTTCCGTTCAAAAAGTTTCCGTAAAGATAGAAAAAACGAGCTACTCTCAAGAGGGGCCCCTTCTGATCACCCACCGGGGGTTTAGCGGACCTGCTATTTTAAAACTCTCTGCTTTTGCAGCGCGCTACCTGGCGGAAAAAAACTATGAAGCTACCCTTATAATTGATTGGTTACCGGATTATACGGAAAATGAACTTCTATCGACCCTCTTGTCGCATCCCAAAAAGCAGCTTCACAATATCGAAATCCCTCTTCCGAAAAAGCTATGGACCCATTTTTGTAAGGGCTATGGTAAACAGGTATCAGCCCTAGGCAAACGGGCTCTTAAAGAGCTTTGTCAAAAACTCAAGCAAGATCGCTATGGAATTAAGGGCAAGGCAACCAATAAAGAGGAGTTTGTCACCTGCGGGGGCGTAACTCTTTCTGAGGTGAACTTCAAAACAATGGAGAGCAAAATCCATCCCGGTCTTTATTTTTGCGGTGAGGTTTTAGATATTGATGGAATCACGGGAGGCTTTAACTTCCAAAATGCCTGGACTACAGGCTGGATTGCAGGCTCTGCCTAATTTTCCAACAGCGGTGAATATTCTTTTTCTGAAAATCTTCAGGAATCGTTTTATAGGAAATCTCTTCAACTCTACACAAAGAAAAGGCCTTTATATCAAAATTAAATTTTCTCGAGTTCGTGCTGAAATAGACCACCCCGTCTTTCTTTAGCAAACGGAGGGAAAGGTTGAGCACTTGAGCATAATCCCTTTGGATATCAAATAACTCAATCATACGCTTTGAGCGTGAAATTGTAGGAGGATCTATGACAATCACATCATACTTATCACGCTCTTCTCTTAAAAACCGCATGCAATCCTCACGAACAATGGGATTCACTTCTTCGGAAAGGTTGTTCAAAATAAAATTTCTACGTCCCCATTTTGTATAGGTATTTGACATATCAACGCTTTTCGTAAATGTCGCGCCATGAAATGCGGCTTGCACGCTAAAAGAGCATGTGTAGGCAAAAAGATTCAAAAGCCTCTTGCCGGCGGCTTCTTTAGCGATTAATTGTCTTGTTAGACGATGGTCAAGAAAAAGTCCCGTATCGAGATAGTCTTGGAGGTTAATCGCAAACTTTACCCCATGCTCTAAAGCCGTAAAATACTGCTTTTCTTCTCCGGCTTTTTCATACTGCTCCATTTTGCGTCTTTTCTTTCTGGTGCGTGAAAAAATCTCACACTCACCAAATAGCGCTCTGAGAGCATTATCTACTTCGGTAGTATCTATTTCTTCATCACGATCAAAAGAAAAGTAGTGCACGCAAAATCGTCCCGCATAGATATCGATTGCTACGGGATACTCTTTAATATCACGATCATAAATCCGAAAGCAGTCGGTGGAAGAGCGTTTAGCCCACTTTTTTAGATGTTGATAGTTCTTTCTAATTCGATTTTTTAAAGGAGAGCTCTTATCCTCTCCATCTAAAATAGGTGGCAAAATCATGATTTCTTATCCTACACGCTCTTTGATTCAATAAGGGGTGAGTCGATTGTACTATCTCCGGTATATTCATGCCATAAGAGAGCCGGGAATTGTGCAACATTTGACAATATCTCAATTTAGGCAGCAGATGAAAGTTGCATAACAAAAAAACTGTATGGAAAATAGAGGAACACTACAAATTCATGAAATATTTGAGATATATAAGTTTTCTGCTCATATTTTTTTATCTGAATCAAGTGATAATGGCTTCTAATAATGTAGTGAAATTCGAGCAATTTTTATCGGGGACTTGCCAATTAAACAATAGTGACGTTATTCGGATTTCCCAAAAATTGGCTCCCTACTTTGAAACAATTTTAGATTCTCAAATGGATGATTTTCTTTTATTGACTCAAGAAGTACGCCTTACGCCTATCACTCGGCGGAGTCACTCCAAAATGAGTGAAAATGATGCGAGGATTACGGCAGCCGAAACACATCGACTCATTTTTGAAAATGAATCGTTGCGTATATTGGAGAGTCGAGTAAAACCCGGTCAAGTAGTTCCCTTTCATACCCATCAATGGGATAGTCTCATTTTGACTCTGCAAGGCTCCGAATTTCAGGTGAATGACGGAGGGGATGTAAAGACGGAGAATTGGATGCCGACGGCAGAAAAAAGTGAAGGAAGTAGCTGTGTATATTCTTATCGCAATATTGGAAATGCGGAATTTCGAGCATTGATTTTTGAGTTTAAGAAGTAAGCCGTTCATTTTACTTTTCGGGAATTTGTATCATCAGAACATCCAGGGCTTCTAGCAGTTTCTTTACTTGCCGAGATTTCTCTCGAAAATGGTTGTATTGATCTGCGTAAAGAGCCTCAAGCCATTCTTCATTTAAATATTGAGGACTGTGAACCTCCATAATGGTGCAATAGGGAACTCGCTCTTCTTCGCCTTCCCGGAATACCGACAACCGATATATGTGAACAGCGGCTTGACGGATCTCTTCTTCTCGCATCCAAGATCGAACCGGGGAAGAGAGCAAAACCGATCCGAAATAAAGGGGAGTTTTATCGAATTTCCGGCCATTATTGCGCAGAGCAATCCCGATTGACTCTCCTCGTAAAATCTCTTGGTGTACTCGATGAAGTTCCTGAGGAACGGGTTGATGAAATTGTACAACGGCAAGAGTGCGCATGAATTTTTGCCCGTCATGTATCGAATATAGGTTAGAGATCCGATATTCTCCGAAAGAGGGGGAGCCTAACGTGATTTGTTCTACGCCGTAATTGCCGAAAAAATAGGTAATCCGATCGCTATTCAATTTAGGGATTAACGCTTCGATGGCCTCCTGTTTAAGGATTTGGGCCGCATCCATAAACGGTAAAGGACATAGAAAAAAGGATAAAAAGAAGAGGATTCGTGCTAAAAAAAATGGGGTATTGTCGAATGTTGTATTTTGAGCCGTTGAGCGCACCTTCATTTTTTTAAGCTATTTCCTCTTTTATTTCTTTTTCATTTCAGGAAATAACTCCCCGTAAAATTTTAGGAATCCGATCGGATCCGGTTAACTTTTGCGAATCCTTTTCGGTCTATTTGGATAATTGGCCAACCGATGAATGACGGGGAATGTTGATCCCATAGGATTCGTTGCTCGAACATATGGCTAATGATAAGCCGAAAAGTAATAAAAAGAAAAAACACTTTCCTTATTTTTTAAAGCCGGGTACCGGCTTTCGGATATTCAGTCGCGTCCTACTCCTATGGACCTTTTTGATCACGTCTTTGGACCGTTCACCGGCCTTATTCTTATGAATATCCTTTTCGGTAAACATTTAAAGAAGTCTTCAAAAAGAAAGAGATTTGATATAAGGTGATCCCATTTCAAGGAGATATTGTTATGAGAGTTTTGGTTGCGGGAGGAACGGGTGACGTCGGTAGGGCCGTCGTACAAGAATTAAGAAATCATGAGATGGAAGTTATCGTTGCCGGGCGTTCGTCCGGGGATGTTCGGGTCGATATCACCTCGACCGATTCCGTAAGAGAAATGTATGCATCGATCGGTATCTTGGATGCCGTAATTTGTACGGCAGGAAAGGGAGTCCCGTCAAAGGCTCTCGTTGAAATGAGTAAAGATGATTATATCGACGGTTTCAAAAAAAAATTTTGCGGGCAAATCGTTTTGGTTCTCTCCGGTATCCCTTATCTGCGCGAGGAGGGATCCTTTACTTTAACCTCCGGAATTTTAAATGAGGA
>CAYGJM010000055.1:5020-10826 GCA_964350295.1 uncultured bacterium
GGAATTTATGCGTAAGGGATCTTGTTTTGCCGTCGTAAACGATGCCGTAGAGGGATTCGTAAAAAGTGCGGCTTCGGAAATGCCGAAAGGCCTTCGGCTCAATTGCGTCAGTCCTTCCATTTTACGATCATCCCTAAAAAAACACGGCAATGCCTTTCTCGGGTTTATTCCGATTTCGGATGAAAGGGCGGCTTCCGCTTATTTGAGGAGTTTGACCGGGATCATGACGGGAAAGATTTTAAAAGTTTGGTGAAAAGAGCGGCTTTGTTACAATAATTCCTTCATTTCTCGAGATAGGCGACGTATGTCCGTAAAGCAAATTGAAGCGCGATCCTCGGTTTCCGAGTTCGGAGCCGGAGCGGCGGCTCTTTTTTCCATGTTTTTCGGGGCCGGCAATTTAGTATTTCCCTTATTACTCGGTCGATCGGTTCCTCTTTGTCAGATTGGATCTGCCGTAACCGGCTTGGGGTTTACGGCCGTTCTCCTCCCTTTTTTCGGCCTTGTCGTGATGATGCTGTTCGGGGCCGATTATCGACGTTTTTTTGATCGTCTCGGGAAATATCCCGGATTCGCCGTTTTATTGTTGTTGCAATTGATATTGGGGCCTTTGGGAGTTATCCCGAGATTGATTACCTTAATGCATGCGACTCTTTTCGCTTATCTTCCGATCCCTTCGGGACTTTTTTCGGCGGGTATTCTCGGCCTGATCTTTGTTTCTGCGGTACGAAAAAAACAGTTGGTTCGTTTTTTGGGTCTTTACCTGACGCCCGTTTTATTGGTTTCTCTGGGATTATTGATTGGCTACGGGCTTTTAAAACCCTCCGAAGGGGGGATCGTTTCGGTCGTCGGTCATCCTTTTGTAAAAGGATTTCTTGAAGGGTATAATACGATGGACCTGATTGCCGCTTTTTTCTTCTCCGGCGTGATCCTTCCTTATTTTAAAAAGGACTCCGGAGAAACGATGACGAAATCGGTTATAAAAAAGATGCTTCTTTCTTCTCTTTTGGCCGCCTCTCTTCTTTTTCTGACCTATCTCGGTCTTTGTATCGTTTCGGCCAAACAAGGGGCTTTTTTAACGGAAAACACCCTTCCGGAGCAAATGCTCGGAAAAATGGCTTGTCGCCGGTTCGGTCCCTTGGGAGGAGCAACGGCGGCTCTTGCGGTGGTTTTAGCCTGTTTGACGACAGCCATGACGTTAACGACCGTTTTTTCCGATTACTTGCGCAAAGATCTTTTTCGAGAAAGGATTTCGAAAAAGGTGGCTTTGGCGGTGACCTTATTGCTTACTGCTTTCCCGGTTCATTTTGGTTTTGCCGGGATCGCTCATTTTCTCGAGCCCCTTTTGCAAATCGTTTACCCGGGATTGATCGTGTGCACGATCCTGAATTTTCTCTATATCGTTTACGGATACCGAAGGATCAAGGGGCCCGTTTGGTGTACCTTTATCGGGTCGGCTTATTTCCGGTTTTTTCTTTAGTCGTAAAATAAGGAGATCCCCTTTTTAGAGAACCCAAGGAGTTGTGTGTTCGGTGATTTGAGATTGTATTTCTTTAAATTCAGCCAGTGCCTCGGGAGCTCCCGTTCGTTTTCTCGGGTCATAATCCGTCATACGTTGTAAAATGCCGAGAATTTGTTTTTGGGCATTGCTTCTTTCCGGGGTATTAAGTATCTCTTCATGAATGAGGGGTTGATTAGACTGAATGGCTCTCCATACTCGTCCTTTTTTTACATCTCCGGACCAGCAATCGGGGTGGAAAAGAGGGTGGTGTTTTGGAAAGTGAGAACGGGAAAAAAGGAGTCGGGTAAGGGTGATTCCGAGAGCAAAGATATCGGCTTTGGTGCTGAACAGGTCTTCCGGCTTCAGGTCTTGTACCGGATAAGCCTCCCCTTTTTGGTAGCATTCATAAAAAAGAAGTTCGGGGGGAAGATAGGGCGGAGCCGTCATACCTTTCATTTTAGGGGAAGAATGGCCCGGTTTTTGTTGCGGAGGTAATGCCCTCCACTCGGAGGGCGAAAGAGCGGAACCCAAGTCTCCGATCAGGCACTTCTCTCCTTTTACCAATATGTTTTCCGGTTTGATATCTCGGTGAACCATATCGTTTTCATGAATGTGAGCCACTCCTTCTAAAATATGAATAGCCCATAGGAACCTTTGACGGAGAGAAAAAATTTCTCCGGGAGAGGGTTGGATAATGTTAAATAAATCCCGATCGCATAATTCCTGAACGAAAAGGGCCTTTTTTTTATCGGGTTTTTCATACCGAAGGCAGTGAGACATATGCACGATACGGTGATTTTTTAAAGATAAGTAGAGCTCGTTTTCTCGGTGTACCGTTTCCGAGTTATATTTGTTTTTCTTGGTTTTTCCGACAGCCACCTTTTCCAGGGAAAAAGCGGGAGTTTCGCCCTCCGTTTTTGTAATCAATAATCCCGTTCGCATTTTTTTGAAGCCTCCGGTGGCTTCAAATATTTCACCTTTTTTCAAAACGGCCAAAATTTTATTGTTTTCCAGAGGGAAAAAACGGCGGGTATAGGTTTTTTCGCTAAATCCTTCTCTTTTAGTTTCCAAGAGATTGATGGGGGTGATTTTCGGCATGTCTTTAGCAGAATGAGGAAGCTTGGATTCGGCTGTCGCAAAACAGAGGAGGGCCGTTTCCAGAAAGGCTTCGGTAATTTTTCCCGGAAGGGCTTGTTCCAAAACGGATCGAAGGGCGACATGTTCCGCTCCCGATCGGAAAAAGGGCATTTCGCGAAGAGAAGAGAGATTCATATCGGGGCAGGACATATTTTTACACCTTATTATAAATAATTTCCTATAAATAGGTTAACATTAAAAATAAAATATGTCAACTATTTTAATTAATAAAATTAATTTTATTAATTAACATAAGGAAAGTATAACGGAAATAGCAACGATAATCAGGAGGGAATGAAAAAACATCTTCCGGGCCCAGAGGGAGTCATTCGTACATCGGAAACCTTCAAAAGCCGTTCGCAGCCAGAGGCCTCCCAACAAAAGGGAAGAGAAGAGGTAGGCCGGTCCCGCGTAGCGGAAAACTCCGAGGAGGGGGGCCGTTATGAAAAAGGCCAGCGTATAGAAAAAGATATGCCCCTTCGTGTGAGTAATTCCTTTTTTCAGGGGAAGTACGGGGATGGAAGCACGGGCATAGTCTTCCATCCGGTAGATGGAAATGGCAAAAAAGTGGGGCATTTGCCAGAGGGCCACGGTAAGAAATAAGAGAAAGACTTCGAGATTCACTTCCGGGATGACTGCGCAATAGGCCGCAGCCGGCGGCACGGCTCCGGCAAGGCTGCCGATAAGCGTCGCAACGGGAGAAAAGTATTTTAAAAAGCCGTAGGCAAATACATAGATGAAAAATCCGAAAAGGGTAACGATAAGAGCTGCGGGGTTCGTATGGTACCAGAGAAGGGAGCTACCGGAAAGAAGGAGGATAGCCGACAAAAAAAGGGCTTCTTTCGAAGAGATATGGCCGGTAGCCAAGGGGCGTCGTCTTGTTCGGTTCATTTTTCGATCGCTTTCTCGATCGATGTAGTTATTCAGGACGCATGCCGATCCGATAATCATGGATATTCCCGATAAAGTCATTGAAAAGAGAGGAAGGGAAATCGCCTTTTTCCCGGCCAGGGCAAAGCCGGCTACGGCCGTGATCAGGTTCCCGGCAATGATGCCGGGTTTCATTAAAAGGAGGTAGGACCGGAAGGTGCTCAGGCCGAAAGTTTTCGTAAGAGACATGAAAGTTTATCCTTTTTCGGTCGGCATGGTATTGTAATTTACGTTCTTCATGATCCATAAGGAACCGCCTATCAGGATAACGAGGATCAGAAGCATGAATAAGAAAATCATGAGATTCCAGCGGGGTTTTGATTCGGTACTTAAGTAAAGGAAGCTTTCGAACTGAATCAATGCCTGTACGACGGCCAGTCCCATAATGACGAAAAGAAAATCTCGATCGGAAAGTAGCTCTTTTGCAAAAAAGAAATAGGAGATGCCGATGAGAAGCAACGAAAGAAAAAATCCCCGGACAATCGGGGCAAAACTCTTATTTTGGCCATAGTGGGAATCAATCATATCCGCGAGCTCCGATGAGGTAAATAAAGGAAAAAATAAAGATCCATACGATATTTAAAAATTGCCAGAACATTTTTAAACAGGTGATTCGTTTTAAACGAATGTCATTTAAGCCGTCAATCAGAACGGGAACGATGAGAACGGGGATCCATAAAAGGGCAAAAAAAGTATGGAATCCGTGTATGCCGATGATCGTGAAAAAGGCGGAAAGAAAAGCGCTTCTTCCCGGACCCGCTCCCGCAAGGACGAGACCGTGCAGTTGATGATATTCGGTCCATAGAAAAAATGTTCCTGCCAGAAAAACGAAGAGAAAAGAGAAGATAACGCCGGATTTGTTTTTACGATGGGCGCAGGCTCCTCCGATTCCGGAGAGAGCTGCTGCAAGAAGGAGCACGACCGTTTGCAGGAGATGGAAGGGGATCCGGAATAACTGTTGTCCGGTAGGTCCGCCGAAGGTTCCGTTGCGGAGTACGGCATAGGCGGCAAAAAATGTTCCGAACATCATAAAATCGGTTAACAGATAAATCCAGAAACCGAAAACGGTTTTGGAGTAGGTGCCCGCATGCGTATCGGGGTGACTTTCATGGTGAATCATAGATTTTTTCTCTTTTCTTCCAAGGCTTTAATTTCTTCGACGGGGACCTCGTAATCGGTTTCTTTTTCGTAAAGACGGAAGATCATGCAGAGGATCATTCCGATTCCCGTTAAAACGGCCAGCCAAAAAATATACCATACCATGGCAAAGCCGAATAAAAAGCTCAATCCTCCGAAATAAACGCCCGTCGGGGTGTTTTTCGGCATGTGAATCGGTCGATAGTTTTTACCGGGTACGATATTTCCGGATTTTTTCATTTCCCAAAAGGGATCTTTGGAGTGCACTTCCGGAGTGAAAGCAAAATTATAGAAGGGAGGGGGAGAGGAGGTTGACCATTCCAACGTTCTTCCATTCCAGGGGTCACCGGTTAGATCTCGATTCGATTTTCCGTTTTTAATGCTTTTAATAAGTTGCAGGACTTGGAATCCCAGGCCGCAAAAGACGAGGACGGCTCCGAGGCTTGCCACAACGAAGAGCGTGTGCCATCCGTCTGCGGCTTCATAGTGGTTGAGTCGTCTGGTAGCTCCCATTAAACCCAAAAGATAGAGGGGGAGGAAGGCTACTAAAAAACCTATGGTCCAGCACCAAAAAGCGTATTTGCCGAGTTTCTCATCCAAGGTAAATCCCGTAAATTTGGGGAACCAGTAGGCATATCCGGAAAAGAAACCGAAAAGGACTCCTCCTATGATCACCGAATGGAAATGAGCAATGAGAAACAGACTATTATGGACCTGAAAGTCGATGCCCGGAACGGCCATCAGGACTCCGGCCATCCCTCCGACGGTAAAGGTAACGATGAAGCCCAAAAACCAAAGCAAGGGAGTTGTAAAGAGGATTTTTCCTCGAAACATGGTGAAGAGCCAGTTAAAGACTTTCACTCCCGTCGGCACGGCGATGATCATGGTCATGATTCCGAAAAAGGCATTGACGTTTGCGCCGGCTCCCATGGTAAAAAAGTGATGCAGCCAAACGATAAACGAAAGGAAGGCAATGGCAATGATGGCCCATACCATCGAAGCATAGCCGAAAAGCTTCTTTTGGGAGAAAACGGGAACGACTTCCGAAAAGATACCGAAAGCCGGAAGGATAAGAATGTAAACTTCGGGATGTCCCCAGGCCCA
>CAYGJM010000056.1:0-6509 GCA_964350295.1 uncultured bacterium
TTATAAAGAGCTGTTCGGGCTTCGGATTCCTTGATTGCATTTTCTATCTTTCGATTGTTTCTTTCAAACGAAGTAGGATCCGACAGAGAAGAGCGCGATGACTCCGGATAAAGTACCTTTAATAAATTTCGAGCATTTTTCTGACCGGATAACGTTAATAACGTTTCAAAAGCTTCCTGTAATTCCACCGCCCCCGCAATGGTTCCCGTCCGCTCCCGGGCCTTTCTTATCGGAGAACTTTTGGGAAGGATCAGATCAAAAAACAAATCGGTCGTTAACGGAACATTTTCTTCAACGATTTTTCCCCCTTCATATACTTCTCGGTGCAGAAGGGCCGTTTGATTCCAAACTTTTTCAAGATAGCTCCCGTTTTCAAGCCAGAGGGAAACTCGATTTTTTTTTCTTGCTCGCTCCTGCTCGTCTCCCGACAAAACAAAATCATTGGGATCGAACCGAGGATAGGATGCCATGGCTAAAATCTCCCCGCTTTTCGGGTCCATTGCCACGATTGCTCCTCCCTTGATTCTGGGTTGTTTCTGATAAATATAGGATCCGTCCGTACAGTCGATTTTAATACTTTTCCCTTCCCGAATCTTTTCATTTTCGACCAAGAGCTTTTCCGCGTATTCCTGCAGCTCGGCGGAAAGAGTCAAAGTGACCCGCTTGCCGGGTAAGGGGGAGGAAGAAGCGGGCATTCGAACTTTGGAATCCCCCTTGGCATTCGTATAGTAGATACTTCGACCGTAAAAACCTCTGAGCGACTCATCCGCAAAAGCCTCCATTCCCGATTTTCCGACGCGATCGTATACCGTATATCCCCGTTCCTTTAATTCCTTGATTCTTTTGCGAACGTCCGAGGGAGAATGCATTCCCTTCGGCAAGGGAGGGAAAAAACCGCTCTCCCAATAAGTCACGTATTTTTCCAAATTGCGCCTTTCTTCAAGAATACCCTCATATTCGTGACGGTTGATCGACCCCATATACCCGAGAATCGTACCCGCCGTTTTTCCCTTCGGATAATATCTCTTGGAATCCATGCCGACGTAAATGCCCTCCCACAGGTTTTCCAGGGTTTTCAATAAATAATATTGATTTTCCGTAATATCTTCCCGTAAAAGAAGAGGGGTATCGAAAAGGATCGATCCTTTCGAGTGAATCAAGTCTTCTATCCTTTTACCGTCGATACGGAGAATATCCCCCAAAACGGAAGACAACTTCTCGATATATTCCCTTCGGGGGTAAGTTTTAACTCTTTTTCCCCGTTCATTTTTCACCGTTTTTACCGAAGGAATCCGTCTTAACGGAGCATAATTAACCCCGGCATTATATTGTATCTTGTTAATGGCCAGAGGCTCTCCGAATCGATCATAAATTCCTCCCCGGTTAGCCTTTTCGGCCGTCGTTTTCTGCCTGGGCTGCAATACCTCCCTTTCCTTTCGTTCGTGTTGGACTACGCAAAAAAAATAAATTCTTGTCAGAATAAGAAGAAAACAAAATAGGAAAAGGTTCAAAATTCGATGGGCCTTTTCCGGGATTCCCTCGGAATCCATCCGAGATCTTCGACGGGTACGAACGGGCATGTCTGAGCAGGATGTTTAATAAAAAATCATTTTTACCTTAAAAAAGAGTTTTTTTAATTAAATTTTTAATCAAAGAAACGATTTTCGATTGTAAGAGGCCATAAAAAACAAAACTCTTGTCAATAAATCGTTTTTTTCTTATAAATTCTCATAATTTTTCATGCGCCTGTAGTTCAATGGTAGAACAATAGCCTTCCAAGCTTTGAGTGTCAGTTCGATTCTGATCAGGCGCTACCCGTGTTATAATGAAGTATAATGCGTTTTATTAAACCATCAACGAAAGGAAAGAAGCTTTGACCGAAGAAGTAACCATAAAAGCTTTATTAGAATCCGGAGCTCATTTCGGCCATCAAAAACACCGATGGAACCCGAAAATGAAGCGTTTCATTTTTGAAGAAAGAAACGGATTATACATTATTGACCTGGCTAAAACCATGCAACAGATCCGGGAAGCCGTTTCCGTCGTCGGAACGGTCATTGCCGAGAAAAAATCCGTCCTCTTCGTAGGGACGAAAAAACAGGCCAAAAACGTGATTCGCGAGTCGGCCGAGGCTTGCGACGAATTCTATATTTGCGAACGATGGCTCGGAGGAACTCTGACCAACCTGAAAACGATTCGCGAATCCATCAAAAGATTAGATCGAATTGAAAAAAAATTAGTTGCCGACGTTGATCGCCTGACGAAAAAAGAGTACTCGCTTCTTTCAAAAAGTCAGAAAAAATTAGAAAACCACCTCTCCGGCATTCGCTCCATGAGAAAGCCTCCCGGCCTTCTGATCGTTGTGGACCCGGGCAAGGAATCCATTGCCGTAGCCGAGGCTCGAAAACTGGGCATTCCCGTAATGGCCCTGGTCGATACGAACTGCGATCCGGATCTCATCGATCACGTCATTGCTTGTAACGACGACGCTTTGAAATGCGTAAAGTTAATTATTCAGGCTCTTGCCGAAGCCGTTCGGGAAAAGAAAAAAGAATTGGGAATTTCCTACCAAACAAAAACCGACGAAGCGGGAGAAAAAGCATCGGCCGTAAAATCTCCTGCCGATACATCAGGAGATGAAGGATGACTACGCCGCAGAAAGTAAAAGAATTAAGAGATCGTACGGGCGTCGGAATGGCCAAATGCAAGCAGGCCTTGGATGAAGTCGGCGGAGATATTGATTTGGCTATCGATAATTTACGAAAAGCCGGAATGGCTTCGGCGGTAAAAAAAGAAGGGCGTTCGACGAATGAAGGAGCCGTCGGTTTTTTCATCGGAGAAGACTCCGTCTCTCTCGTCGAGATCAATTCGGAAACCGATTTCGTCGCCAAAAACGAAAAATTCCGTGATTTTTTACAAACCGTAGCCGAAGAGGTTGCCCGTCTCAAGCCGGCCAATCCGGAAGAACTCTTAAAGAGTCCTTTCTCCGGCGATCCGAAAATGACCGTCGATCAATATCGTTCCACATTGATCCAGGTTTTGGGAGAAAACATCGTCATTAAAAGAGTCTTTTCTCTTCCCAAAAAAGCAACCCATTCCTATGGCTTCTATTCTCATATGAACGGGAAAATCGTCTGCCTGGTCGAGTTGAACCGACCGAACGAAGAGGAAGCGGCAAAAAATGTAGCCATGCATATTGCGGCCGAAGCCCCCGAATATTTAGATGCGGATGACATTCCGGACTCCGTTACGCAACATGAAAAGGAAATTGCCTCCGGTCAAGTTAAAGGAAGACCCGAGCACATCCTGGAAAAAATTGTTGAAGGAAAGTTAAATGCTTTTTATGACGGCATTTGTCTGAACAGACAAAAATTCGTCAGGGATCCGAAAATATCGGTCAAAGAGTATGTCTTGTCCGTAAACAAAGAAGCTTCCATCGTACGATTCCTTCGATGGCAGATAGGTCAATAACCGTATACTTAAGATATGTCTTCCTCTAAGCCTTACAAGCGAATTCTTCTGAAACTTTCGGGAGAGTCTTTGATCGGTGAAGAGCAAAATTTCGGTATTTGCAAGGAAGCTACGGAAACCACGGCCCTCTCCATTAAAAAAGTAGTGGATGAGGGCGTCCAAGTCGGAATCGTTATCGGCGGAGGTAACCTTTTCCGCGGAGAAAAAACCAGCAAAGACTTACAAATTCCCCGGGCCCAAGCCGACTACATCGGTATGTTGGCTACCTTAATGAACGGGCTTATTTTAAAGCAGGCTCTCGATAACTTAGGCTGTGAATGCCGCATCATGAGTGCCCTGAAATGCATTGAATTAGCCGAACCGGTTATCTGGAATAAGGCCATCGAGCACCTTGAAAAGCATCGAGTCATCATCTTTTCCGGAGGGACCGGAAACCCTTATTTTACGACCGATACGGCTGCCAGCCTCCGGGCCAGTGAAATCCGCGCCGATATCCTACTGAAAGCTACAAAAGTGGACGGAGTTTTCGATAAAGATCCGAAAACTCATTCCGACGCCAAGAAATACACAAATCTCACCTTTACGGAAGTCCTGGAAAAGAATTTAAAAGTAATGGATGCGACGGCTATCAGTCTTTGCCGAGATAACGGCATTCCCATCCTTGTTTTTAACCTATTTAAAGAGGATAATCTTTTGAAAGCCGTTTATGGGGAAAATTGCGGAACGATCGTTCAAGGAGATGGATAATGATCAAAAAAATCGAAGAAAAAATGAGACAGACGACCGAACATTTTCAAACGGAGCTCAAACATTTACGTACCGGAAAAGCCGACCCCGGAATGCTTGACGGCATTCTCGTTCAGGCTTACGGAACCCAAATGAAATTGAAGGAATTGGCTACCGTTACCTCCCCCGAACCTCGTCAATTGTTAATCACTCCCTTTGATGCTCAAAATTTGGGTGCGATTCGCAAGGGAATCGAAACCTCTCAACTCAATATCCCTCCCATTGTCGAAGGCAGTACCGTTCGTCTGCAAATTCCTCCGATGGATCAAAACATGCGTTCGGAAATGGTGAAACAAGCAAAAAAAAAGGGAGAGGAAGCCAAAGTCGGCATACGTAATGCCCGAAGAGAAGGAAATGATCTGTTGAAGCAACAAAAAGCTTCCGGCGAAATCCCCGAAGACCGAGTCAAAAGTACGGAAACGGAAATCCAAAAATTAACCGATAAATATTGTAAAAAAATTGATGAAATTATTTCGTGCAAAGAAAAAGACATTATGGCAATATAGCTCGCTTCTTGTGAAGAATGGATAGGCACGGCCCCATCGTCTAGCCAGGTCCAGGACACCGGATTTTCATTCCGATAACAGGGGTTCGAATCCCCTTGGGGTCAAAACATTTTCAAGAGCCTTTAGCTCAGCCCGGTTAGAGCATCTCACTTTTAATGAGAGGGTCGATGGTTCAAATCCATCAAGGCTCATTTTTTAGCCACCTTCTTCGAAACGTTATCGTTTTCGAAGAAGGTTTGCGCGTTCGTAAGATATTCAGAGGAAATTATGCAAACGGGATTAAAACCCTTAAACGAATTTACGACAATCGTTGATAATTTTATCCGGGATACCGAAACCCCTTTTCCTCCCGGAACATCAAAAAAAGCGTTAGCCGATGATTTGTATGCATTAACGAAAGCCTGTACGAACCGGAACGGATTGAATCACTCTTTCATAGGCTGGACCAATCCCGGAAGAATGCTACGCATCCATTATTGGCCGGATTCGAAAGCACCCAATAATCTTCACCCGCTCACCGCTATCGATTCTTTTGCGTATCAAAAAATAGGTGAAGGCGAACATACGCTCCTATGCACTTTGAAATATCCTCCCATGACAAATTCTGCCGAATCGAACGAAGAGACGGATGCACGCATTACGGCTTTTGCACTGGGAAAAATATCTTTTTGGTAAACTCAAAAACCGTTTTTTTCTAAGAGGAGCTTTCCTTTTCAAAGGGCTTTTCATAAAATTCCGAAAAAATATTTTGCAACAAACGAGCATCCCAAACTTTTCTTATAAAATGGTATACGTCATACAGATACTGCACGGGTACCGTTTCGATATAGATTTCTTTCTCCGTCCCTTCGGGCCAATCATTGTTTTTATAAGCTGTAAGAGCTTCCTCATTTTTTTCTTGTTCTTCTCTTTTGCTTACTTTTAATTCTTCTAAATGGAACCTATACCGTCCCTCCACGACCTTCGGTTGAGTCAAAAGGCGAAAAGTCTCGCGATCGACCCTTTCCTTGCGTGAAAAACCCGCATCTGTTTGTCGAGTAAATGTGTTTTGTAAGTTATCCGTAAATTTTATTTTAAAATCTCTGAAGGACAAATGACTTTTTTTGGATTCTTCATAAGATGTTTTTAAAATAGAACGCAGGAGGTTTGTGATTTCAGAAATCCTGTAATACGTTGTTTTCGTCGGATTGAGAGAGGAGAATAACTTTTCCATATGATCCAGTCCCTCTTCCAAAGACCACCCCTCGGCTTTCTGCAGTTGATACCAAGCCCTGGCAATAATAGGTTTGGCATAAGTCAATTCCTCTCCAACCTCGGGAAGTAACCTAAAAAGAACATTCTCTTCCGGAGAAAGAGGTTTTTTCATCATGGCTCCCTTCGGAAGGGTTTCTTCTTCCTGATGGGGCAAGGAAATTTTTTCCCTTTTTGCTTTTTTCTTTCCTTTTTCCCGAACGAGAGATATCAGGCTTTCTAAAAGACCGTTTAAGAATTGCCGTTCTTCTTCGGAAAAAACCTCCCGCCGGACCATCAGGTCCCGAAGAACGCTTGCCTTATTTTCTTCGGCAAAGATTGTTTTACTTTCCGGCAGACCGTTCGCTTTTTCGATAATATTAAAAATCAACTCTCCGATTGTTTCGTCCTCGGAATCCGGCAAAAATGAACTGAAAAAATACCGAGCATCGGTAAATAAGTGTTCGTGAATATGTCGATTCAACTCCCCTTTTTCATCGGTATCGATCGACTCTT
>CAYGJM010000056.1:6519-10088 GCA_964350295.1 uncultured bacterium
CAAATCCTGGAGCATTCTTTTTGCGCATAACTCGATTTGTACATGTGGATCGGAAATTCTTCGAATCCGGAGAATCGTTTTTTTCCACATTTCATCGCTCGGAAGAACGGCTCCGGATAAATCATTTTCGTGATTTTCATATATATCTTGAACAGCTTCCTTGAGACCGGACGTATCCTCGTTCGGAAAAGTCTCATCTATACTTTGATTTAAGAAATCAAATGATTTCCGAATAATATCTATCATGTTCCTCCATTCCCTTCCGAAAGGTTAATTTTTTCATAGAGAAAATGAAACAATTTTGCAGGTGTCACGCATTCCGAGTCAAAATCAAAAAAATAGGATGTCCTTCCGTATCCAAATAACTTTCATAATATTTTTGATCGACTAATTCTTCGGCCAGGGTATAGATCCGCTCGGATAAGATACCGCTCAACCTCCTCAATTTACGAAGTAAAAACTTTTTATTTTCGGCAAAATCAAGACACAAGTCGATTAAATAGTGCTGTTTGTGTTTGATATTTTGATTTTCCAGATCGGTCCAGTCGGCTTTAAAGGCGATTTCCGCCGAACGAAGTTTTCGGTGTATTTTATTCAACTCCCGAAAACCCCTGTTTAAGTGATTGAAACTACGTCGCCACTTCTCTTGTAAAGGAAAATCATCCCTTATCAATAATTTTTCGATCCGTTGTTTGTGTTCGACGGCTATCAATAGTTTAGCTTGAAACGTCGAACAGCATACTTCGATGACTCCTCCGCTGCGCTCTCGAAACGGTTGACGCAGGTAAGCAAAGATCCCGTAGGCAATCCCTTTTACTTTGGTGTCATATCGAAATTCCGATTTCAGGAAAATCGTTTTGGCTGCTTTTTTCAGGCTATATTTAATATCGTCGTTACGAAACCTCTCCTGGTAAGTGAGATAGTCATCCCTAAACTTGGCCGGTAACTGTATGATTTCATAATCACCGACGGCCAAATCTTCCGGTTTGATCACTTCCGAAGCATTCTTTTTTCCCGTCACTTCGATACCGTCTTCATGAAGATCCCTATCTTCGGAAAACATATTACGGAAGCAATGAGGAACGATAGGCAAGGCATGCCGATTTAATCCTCCTCCTTCCGGATCGCATAAATCGGAACCGAAAGCCAGGCTGCCGTCCCATCCCACGACATGAGTAATCGTAGAAGGATCTCCGTTCAAACGAAACCAACGAAACCACTGGACGATACGGATTAAAATACGCCAAAATCCGTCCCCTTTTTTAATCGTGGAAAAATCCAGACACGTCTTTGTAAAAATCAGAGCACCGGAATCGACTAAATCCCCGTCAATAAAGGATTTCTGATTCTTTTTTCGTCCTTTAATTGATGTATGGCGGAAGTTTTCCATGACACCCTCCCTAAATAAACTCTTAATAAATAGAAAATAAAGTGTCAAATTAATTAATTTAATAAACAAATAAATTAGTTATCTAATTAAATGAAAATAGGTTAAATTTAATCTTGTAAAAATCACGTCCGACTTTATAAACTGTCCCTTTTCACACTTAGGAAACGGAAGGACCCGTGACGCCGGATAAAACAAACGACTCCCGATGCAAACGCCCCTCGGAATGCGCCTCCTGTCCGCGCAAAATGACCGTTCGCCTGACGCGTATCGGCGAAGAGGGGCTCTCCGATTTTTACCTATGCGATCAATGTCCTCTTCCGGAAAAGTGGATGGGACGCATCGTAGATCTCCCCTCCGGAGAAAATCGGGCACGCCCGGTGTGCGGCAATTGTCAAATGACGACGGAAGAACTCGTAAGAGGAAAGCCTCTCGGCTGCGCCGCCTGTTACGAGGTTTTTTTCGACTTCATTCTTCGGGAATTAAAAGAAAAAGATCTTCTTTCCGGATCCTCCGAAATCGCTTATGCCGGACACCGTCCCGGAGAAGCCGGAGAGCTTTCTCCCTCTCTGAAACTCTTTGCCTTGAAGGAAGCTCTCCGGGAGACCGTTTCCCGCGAAGACTACGAAGAAGCGGCCCGGATTCGGGATCAAATCCATGAACTCCATAAAAAAGGAACCCCCGAATGATCGGAGACTATCTGCATGCCGTCGACCGGAAAAGATGGTACCGGCACGAAAATCCCTTCCTGCTCACAACGGTTCTTTCCATCGATCGAAACCTACAGAATCAGCTCTTTCCCGAACGGGCCGACCCTGATTTTTTAGAAAAATTAACTGAATTACTCCATTCTCCCGTAGCCTCCTTGTTCGAAGAACCTCTCTTTGCCCGGGCTAATGATCTTCTTTTTCGGGAAAGACAATGGCTTTTCGAATATTTCCTTCTTCCCCCGAAGTTGACGAAGACAAGGGGAAGCGAGGGTTTCATGATGGAACGAACCCTCTCCCTTCTGGCCCTATTTAATGCCGAAAATCACCTGCAACTCTCGCTAATCGATCCTTCGGAAGATTTCGAATCGTCCTATAACCGACTTCTGAAACTCGAATGCAAACTCCGAGAGTGGCTCACTTTTGCCTTTTCTCCCCGCTTCGGCTTTTTAACTTCCGATTTCCGAAAAGTCGGAACGGCTCTTACCTTGAAGCTCTGTTTGCATCTACCCGTACTCGTCCGACGTAACGGTCGAAAATATATGGAAGAGGTCAGCCGAAAATATCATATGCAACTTGCCGAAACAACGAACGAAACAATTCTTGTTTTCGAAAATATCTCCGGGCCGAACATCCGTGAAGAAACTATTCTAAAAAATGGCCGAAAGCTCCTCTTAGACCTGACATCAACCGAAAAAAAAGAAAGAGAAAAGAAAGAAATCGCCTTTTTTAAAGATTCGGCGGGAAAAGCTTTCGGCATTCTTCGGCATGCTCTGCGACTCGATGAAGATGAAGCCCTCGAACAAGTCAGCCTTTGTAAACTAGCCGCGGAAATGAATTGGTTGCAAGGCGTGCCCCCGGAAGAAATGAATACCCTTCTTTTTACCCTTTCCGACGGACATCTGTTGCTCTCCCAACCGGGTGGGGATACGGAAAAGATTCCCGAAATGCGAGCCCTTCGCATACGGGAAGCCCTTACGAACGCCTCATTACGGATCTAATGAATGCACATTTTTGCCGGCCGATTTAAAAAGCGAAAACTCTTCTCTCCTAAAGGAGAGCAAACCCGCCCTTCTTCAGGCAGACTACGAGAAACTCTCTTTAATATTTGTAGCCCCTATATCGAAGGGGCCGTTTTTATCGATCTCTTTGCCGGTTCCGGAGCCGTGGGGCTGGAAGCTCTCTCTCGAGGAGCCGAGCGAGTTATTTTTATTGAATCCCACAAAAATGCTCTGGAAAGTCTCCGAAAAAATATTGCTCTTCTCGGGGTCGAAGAAGAATGCCTCCTTCTTTCGGGAGATGTCTTTACCCTGTTACCGAAACTGAATGTGTTCGGGAATATCGTTTTTGCCGATCCCCCCTATGATCGAGAACAGCCGAACAAAATCTCTCATCGCCTCCTTCGATTCCTGGATTCTCATCCCTTTCTGGCAAAAGAGGGGCACCTCTTTATCGAAACCGATAAATCGCAAGTG
>CAYGJM010000057.1:0-8326 GCA_964350295.1 uncultured bacterium
AATGGCCCGAAAGGTCTCTTCGGGAAGTCGATCCTCTTGTAAATAACGATCCAGTGCTCCCCCCTTATAATAGGGCATCACCAAAACCTGAGCCTTTATACCATTCTGAAACATACAGGTAAATAAATCCGAAGAAACACAGATATTCGTGTGGGCGGACCCTCGAAGCGACTCGAAAGCGATTCGTTCCGCTCGATTCACGATATCGGTTTTTTTTTCGATCTTTGTCCGGGCCAACGCCAACTTTTCCCCGAAAGGCCCGTTCGGTCCACATTTTCTTCCGGAATAAATCTTCTTAAAAGACCCGCTTATTACCTCTGCAATCAACTGATAGCCTTCCGATTTTTCGGGGTGCAGATAGTAAGTGCCGGGAGACCAAGAAGTATCGGTCCGTCCTAAGAAGAAAGGACTTTCAAAAACGGATTGCCCCGAAGAGATTTTCTTACATGTATACGTCATATTCGACTTACCCAAAAAAATATTACAGAACGCAGCAACTCGATGCTCCGTCAATATCCGACACATCAGGATTCTCTTCTTCGCATAGCCTTCTTACGGCCTCCTCCAGAGAAATTCTATCTTTTATCCGCGGTCGCAATAGATCATAAATCACCCGGTCTTTCGAAGCGCCAGGCTTCGGAAAAAAAGAAAAGTCTTTATCCCGTTCGATACCCTCAAAAATGCATTCTAAGCGAAGGCGATTTTCCGGTTTCGGAAAGTCGCCCACTCCCCACCAAGGAAAGTCAAAGCTTTGTGCGGCAATGGCATATAAAATACAACCGTAAGCCCACTTGTCACTTTCTTTGATACAACCTTCTTTTTGCGAAGCCGTGAATCCCGGCCAAACCGTCTTTTCAAAGTTAAGTCTCATCATCTCCGGAGGAAGATACTCCGGAGTGCCGGCTACCGTTTGTAATCGTAGATCTCCGCCCGGAAGAGTACAGGTTTTCACCGAAAGCCCGAAATCGGCAATTTTCGGGACGTTGTTATCATCCAACAAAATATTTTCCGGCTTCATATCGCCATGCAGGATATTCTCCCCGTGCAAATAAAGCAGTCCCTCTCCGATTCCTATTTCAATGGCCCGAAAGGTCTCTTCGGGAAGTCGATCCTCTTGTAAATAACGATCCAGTGCTCCCCCCTTATAATAGGGCATCACCAAAACCTGAGCCTTTATACCATTCTGAAACATACAGGTAAATAAATCCGAAGAAACACAGATATTCGTGTGGGCGGACCCTCGAAGCGACTCGAAAGCGATTCGTTCCGCTCGATTCACGATATCCCTCTCTTTTTTCATCTCGGTTATAGCCAAAACGAGGTGATCACCGATAACCCCGGCCGGTCCCCATTGTTTTCCTAAATAAATGTTCTTAAAAGTTCCCTGATCTATCCATTTTTCTGAAACATAGCCCCTTGTTTCCGTCGGATGCCGATAGTATGTACCCGGCCGGGGAGCCCCCCCTTCCGGGGAAGACGACGCTACGGTTTCCAAGGTAAAGATCGGCAGAGGTACGGATGTCATATTTCCCTCACGGACAAAATGTTAAAAAATAAAATTATTAAGATTTTCCTCTTTTATGACAAGAAAAGATGTTTTTTAGATTTTTAAAAATCCCCTTTGAATGCTACCATCTCGCCTGCTTTTGAAGTAGTATTAGACAGGCAAATGGAAGACGTGATAAACGAAGGGCGAAAGGAAAACGTATCGAGGTGTCGTACGCCGCCTCTTAAAAATTCGGAATTTTGCGTTTCATGAAAAAGTATTACCTTCTTTGTTTGCTCTTTTTTTCCTCTTTTTTTTCCTCTCCGCTTACGGCCGCTCCTTCCCGAGCTCCCTTATCCGGCTGGCAGGAAGAAGTAGCGGAATTGAACCAAAAAATCGCTTTGATTCGCCGATGGCAAGAAGGGTATAAAATGACGGCCGATCAAGCTCGGTTCAAGGGAGACCGACTGCAATTTCAGGAAGATAACCTCATCGATTCGAAACGGCTGTGGCAGGTTGCCGAAAATGCCGATCAAAAAGTGCAGGATCTTCAGGTAATTCTCGATCGTTTGATACTCCGGAGAAACGCTATTTTAGAAAAACACCGACAACCCATTCCGAAAACATAATGTTCTCTTTTTTTTCCTTTTCCTTCCCGCTCCTTTTCCTCTGCCTATTCGGCACGATACCTGCCGTGGCCGACGAAACCGCATCGGACGATTGCACGGAGATTCGAGAACAATTGATTTCCTTAAAAAAATGGCAGGGCAAATATCAAGGCAAGGCCAAAGCGTACCTCAAGAAAGCCCGCCGTCTGCAGTTTATTAATTCTACGGAGGCCAAACAATACAAGGCGCTGGCACAAAAAGCCCGAGAAAATGCCGATCTGCTGCAAGACCAAATCCATGCCCTTCGATCCGAAGAAACAAAACGCAACCGCCCGGATGAACCATGACTCCCCTCTATACCGTTCTTTCTCCCTGCCTGATGACCGACTTGTATCAAATCACCATGGCATACGGCTTTTGGAAGGAAGGAATGCAAGATCTCGAATCCGTTTTCCACCTGCACTTTCGTACCGCTCCGTTTGAAGGAGGATTTACGATTGCTGCCGGCTTGGATAACGTCATAAACGCCCTACTCCGGTACCGTTTTCAACCGGATGACATCGACTATTTACGATCCTTATCCGATGAAGAAAACGAACCGATGTTTTCCGAAGGCTTTTTACGGTATCTGGAAAACATGGAATTTTCCTGCGACATCTTTGCCGTTGAAGAAGGAGAAATCGTATTCCCTTATGAACCGCTCCTGCGTGTGGAAGGTCCTTTAATCCAATGTCAAATTTTGGAAAGCCTTCTTCTGAACATCATCAATTTTCAAACCCTTATCGCCACGAAGGCGGCTCGCCTTTGCATCGCGGCCAACGGCACCCCCGTCGTTGAATTCGGTTTTCGAAGAGCTCAGGGCCCCGACGGCGCCCTCTCGGCTTCTCGAGCCGCTTATATCGGGGGATGTGCCGGCACTTCCAACCTGATGGCCGGGAAGACATATGGCATCCCCGTCAAAGGAACGCATGCCCATAGCTGGATTATGGCCTTTGATTCGGAAAAAGAAGCTTTTGAAGCTTTTGCTCGCGCCATGCCCGGGAACAGCGTTTTTTTGGTCGATACCTACCTCTCTTTGGAAGGGATTCGCCATGCCATCGAAGTAGGCAAGGAGCTTCGCCGGCAAGGGAAACCTTTTGTCGGGATCCGACTCGACTCCGGAGACTTGGCCTATCTCAGCATCAAAGCGCGCGAAATGCTCGATCAAGCGGGTTTTCGAGAAACGAAAGTCATCGCCGGAAACGAACTGAATGAATTCATCATAAGGGATTTGATTCAACAAGGATCTCGCGTATGCGTATGGGGTGTCGGCACGAATTTAATCACCTCGAAAGGGCACCCTTCTCTGGACGGCGTTTATAAAATGTCGGCTATCCGTCGTCCGAAGGAAAAATGGAAATACAAATTAAAGATATCCGAACAGATGAGTAAAATGACCAACCCCGGGATTCTTCAAGTTCGTCGTTTCCTCGATGAAGAAGGAAAATACATCGGAGATGCCATTTTCGATCTTCATAAAACGCCGAAAAGCGGAGACTGGTTTATTATCGATCCCCTGGATGTCTCCAAGAAAAAGAAATTCCCGTCCGAAACCCGTCATCGAGACCTTCTGATTCCCATTTTTCAAAAAGGTCGGCTCGTTTACGAATCCCCTTCTCCGAAAACAATCAGGGAGAAAGCCTCTCGGGAACTCTCTTATTTTCATGCGGGATTGAAACGTTTCTTATTTCCCCATCAATATCCTTCCGGACTGGAAGAGGCCATCTATCATCATAAGATGGAGTTAATCGAACAAATTCGTTACCGGTTATGAAAGAAGCTCTTCTCCTCGTCGACATCCAAAATGATTTTCTTCCCGGAGGAGCTCTTCCCGTTTCCGGAGGAGACCGGATTATTTCGGCCGTACGCCGTTCTCTTTCCCGCTTTTCCCTCATCCTGGCCTCCAAGGACTGGCACCCGAAAAACCATGTCAGTTTTGCCTCGGTCTGGAGAAAACCGATAGGCGAAACCATTCGCCACGAAGACCTCCCTCAAATCCTCTGGCCCGATCACTGCGTTCAAAATACCCCGGGGGCCTCTTTTCCGGATTGGATTCCTCCGGAAAAAATCGATAAAATCTTTTTCAAAGGATACGATCCGGACAGAGATAGCTATAGCATCTTTTTAGATGCTGCGGGGCAATCGGCCTCGTCCATTTTATCTTTTCTTCACGAAGAAAAGATAAAAAACCTTTATCTTGCAGGGCTGGCAACGGATTACTGCGTCAAACATACGGCTCTTGATGCCTTACGACTCGGATTTCACGTAACCGTCATCACCGACGGATGCAAAGCGGTTAACAAGCATCCTCTTGACGGGGAAGAGACCCTGCAACTCCTTCGAATAAAAGGAGCTCGCCTCCTCTCGTCGGAAGAGCTATAAAAGACCTCTCGACTCGGCCTGAAGGATCCCGAAAGCTAAAATGGGATCTCTGAAGGGAACTTTTTTCGTCTCGCCCTGAACGTCGACATCGATAAAGCCTTTAATGAAAGCCTTCTTAATCTCTTCTTTGGTAAACGTAAAAAGGCCGTGAATAGCTTCCGTTTTTTCCTGATTAGCTTCGATTTGTTCCGAAATATAACCCAAAAATACGGGCATTACCGTATTCGTGGTCGCCGTATCCAAAGCCAAGCTTCCTAAGTAAACCTGTTTTTCCGTTAAACAGCCCGTTTCATCTCTCAATTCTCGGCGACAAGCCTTCTCCGGAGTCTCTCCGTACAAACGACACCCCCTCGGCAGCTCGATCTCCCAAGAACGCGTGGCATGGCGATAATTAAAAACCAAAACGATACGAGAATCTTTTAATAAAGGTAAAATAGCGACTTTTCCCGGTCCGTCCAGAGAAGCCTTCCACAAAAGGCGATCGTACGTTCCCACCTCACCGGAGGGAAACTTGACGGCATCCCGCAACCAAATCCAATACGTATCGGTGGTAACGATCCCCACTTGACTCCATTTTCTGGCCTCGGTTTTCGTCACCCCTCTCTTTACCAATTTTTTATATTGATTTTCTTCGATTTCGGAAATCTGAAGAGGATCCAAAGAGAGTTCGATCTCCCCGTGAGCCTTATTTCCGTGCGCTCCCAATTGTTCCTGAAAAGCCTGAATAAAATTCAGATAATTCGAAATACGGATGTCATCTTCGGTAAGTCCGAATTTTTGGATCTCCGCATGAGAAAATAAAAAGGTCGACGAAAGGAAAAAACAATAAAATAAACAGAGCCTGAACATGAGCACAAGAATCCCTTTTTACATTCTTAATAAAAAATAATCTATATATAAGGTTTATACCTAAACGGAATATTTTTTTGTCTATTTTTTTATAAGGACCGATGACTCGGAGAGAAAAGAGCGAATCCTGCTTTTTTCGGGGAACAGAATTAAGTCTTTATTTTCTTGGAATTCAACCACCCGGCCGTTTTCGAGAAAAACGATCCGATCGGAAATTTTTCGGGCAAAGGACATATCCTGACTGGAAATCACGACACCCTTCCCCTCCTTGCGCAGGGATTGAATCACGTGTATCAGGATTTCCGTATTCTCCGGATCCAATGCCGATGTGGGTTCGTCGAGAAGCAAAAATCGGGCTGTAATACCAAAGCCCGGGCAATGGCCGCTCGCTGACATTGCCCGCCGGATAACTCATGCGGATAGGCCGAAGCCAAAGAAGACATCCGGAATAAGGAAAGCACTTCTGCCGCCTTCTTCTCCGCCGTTACGGAATTCTCCTTGAGATTCAACAGGGGTTGAGCACAGTTTTTGATCACGCTCATATGAGGAAATAATCCGTAGGACTGGGCTACGAAACCGATCCTTCGACATCTCTTGTCGGGCTTCATGGCAATCAGAGACTCTCCCTTATGATCGATGATCCCTTCATAGTCTCTTTCCAGGTGAGCCGCACAACGTAAAAGAGAGGTCTTCCCGGCTCCGCTCTTGCCGAGTAACAACGTTACTTCACCCGCTAAAAACTCCAAAGAGATATCGGAAAGAATCCTCTTTTTTTTCCGAAGAGAAAGAGACTTAATTCTTAACATAGGAAAACCTTTTTTCGAGCGTTTTCGTGGGCCCGTTTAAAAGAGCCGATAAAAACAGATAAATCATGGCAACGGCTAAATAAATGGGAACGGGTTCCAATGTTCCCGCCACCAAATTCATGCCCATGCGCGTCAAATCCAACAAGCCGATCGTGGAAACGATTGCCGTACTTTTTAACAGGGAATCCAATTCATTATTGATCAACGGAACCGAGTGGCGAAAAACCTGCGGCAAAATAACGTGTCGTAAAGTCCCCCAAGGGCTATAGCCCAAGGTATAGGCCGCTTCCCAATGACTCTCGGGAATCGTATTCATAATTCCTCGAACGAATTGTCCGACATAACCGGAAGAGCAAATTCCCAAAGCCGCAACGGATGCGGAAAAGGGCTCCAAATTCACGTGCAACACCTCGGGCAGGACGAAGTAAACGATGAGCAGCTGTACGTAAAAAGGAATCCCCCTCGTTATGAAATTAAATCCCTCGATCAGCTCGGAAATGACGGGGATCCGCAAGCGCCGACAAGAGAAAATGCCGAAAACGAATCCCAGTAACAGCCCCGTACAAGCCGCCGGAAAAAAGACTTTCAACGTTAACATCGTCCCCTTTCCCAAAAGAGGCAAAGAGCGAATGAAAACTTCCCTAAACACCCGTAAGCCCCCATTTTTTTTCCAGCTCTTCGATTTTCCCCTCTGCGCGCAATTCCAGGACGGCCCGGCGAATCTCTTCGGCCAGATCGGGATTCGATCGAGAAACGGCAATTCCGTTCCCCGGGGACTGTTCTTCCTTTTCCAACGGAACGTTGACCGTTTTTAATTCGGGATATTTCGAACACAGGTAAAAAGCGAGATCCGGATCAAGACAGCAAGCTTGCGATTTTCCGTACTTTAAATCCCGAATCACTTCATTCACCCCGTCCAAATATTTCAGGGAAATATCCGGATACCTTCTCAAAACCTCTTCCTGATAAGAACCCGCTTCCACGCAAACGGTCTTTGTCAGGTCCCGAAAAGAGCTTATCCCCTCCGGAACCTCCTTCCAAAAAACAAGAGGCATTGCGGAAACCCTCTTTCCCTGGTAATAAACCATCTCCATATTTTCCGCTCTTTTAGGGGTCATGGAAATCGCCCATAATAAACAATCGACCTTCCCCTGCCTCAAAGAGAGAATTAAACCCGTCATGCTCCCGCAATCCCTCACTCGAAGGGGGCGCCCCAGCTTTTCGGATAACAATGCGGCCATATCGACATCGAAGCCCTCATATTCTCCCCGCTCGTTGACGTAAACATAGGGAGCATAACCGGAGGCCGTTCCGACGGTCAAAGGCCGATCGAGGGCCGAAAGATTCGTGACCCCTAAAAAAAGCAAAAAAGAAAATATTTTTTTCATACCCGTTCCGAATAAGCAAAGTAAGTATAACAAAAAGTGAAATAATTACGTATCGGAAGTCTTAAAGGAATAAAATAAAAAAATATCTTATCGATTTTTCAAAAAAGTTTGATAGTCCGCTTCTTTCACAACAATCGTATTTTCCATAAAAAACCCTCCTTGAATCACGCATGCGTCTAATTCTCGAGTCCTTTCCGGAGGATAAAAATCGACACGAAGTCTATAATCCGACCTTTCTTCTCCCGAAACGATCGTCAGACGAGCTTGATAGAAAGGCTTATATTTCAGAGAAGCACCCTGAACGGTATCTTCCAAAAAAAAATGTTCACACCAAACGGTATCTTTTAAAGGAACTTCTACCGAATCCCCCCTACGAGTCATATTCTTACAGTCAAGAGTCGGGATTGGCGAAAACGGGGCCCTGTCCAAACAATGAACAACCTTATGTAAAACGGAAGGCAAAGCCGGAGGGTAGGCGGAAAAATCAAAGGAACAATGAGATTGCGGACATTGACACGTCGTATAAAACCGAAACAAACTTACCCCTCTATCTTACCCGACCAAGAAGGAGTCCATTTTGCCACGACGGTTCTCAAATCCGACCAACCCCTTCCCCAAGAAATACCGCCGAAACGAGATACATTTCTCCCGAAAGCGGAAACACCGCCTGTCAATCTTTCCCGGAGTTTCCCTCCGATTGTTGGCTCCGAATCCTCCGGGAAAGGATCAAAAAAAACTTCTTCTTCATCAGATTGAACGAGCCGGCAG
>CAYGJM010000057.1:8336-9783 GCA_964350295.1 uncultured bacterium
TCCGGACAGGCAGACATATCAACGGGGAGTTCCTCTCTAAAAATACGCCCGAAAATCTTCGAAGCTGCCTCCGTCCCCTTCAAAGTACAGACTAAAAAAGACTTTTTTTGCCCCTCTTGCACCTGATCCAGCCGATTAAAATCGGCCATGCAATAAAGCATGCTCTCTCCGGTATCCGGTTTTACCCCAACAGAGGATTGCAAAGGCCAAGGATGAACGGAAAACTGATTCTCGGCTATCCATTCCATATTCGGAGGACCCATCTCTTTATCATAGGCATGCGAAAGCGTATTTAAATCCCACCCCAAAAAAGATCTGCCGTTAGTATCAAGAGTCTGCGATCCTTTCGTCTGCATAAAAGTTTCTATCTTTGATTGCCAGCCCCCTTCACAATTTTCATGACTTTGACAATAAAAAGGGACATGGATGCGGTATTCGATACCCGGTGTTCTGGATGCCATAAATCCTCAAATAAAATTTTGAAAAACAAGTCTTCAATATTCTTCGGTTTTATGCAAGATCTTTAAAAAAAATTTATGATACCCCCTCCTCCGGAGATTCCTTTCCCCTATTTATTCCCCGAAAAAAGTTATCAATAACTGAATGTTATTCAAAACATATAAATATTTTTATAAAAACATTCTAATCGCCTTTAATCTTTATATTTGTTATATCCAATCTAAATTATTTATATAATAACCGGACGACGGATGTGAGATAAGTATGCCGGAGATGAGAAATTTTATTATTCCGTCATTTGTAAAAGGAATAAAAGACAAATGAGTGAGTTAGGCCGTACTTTTTTAGTTGCCTTAGGAGCTATTATCGTAAAATCCGTATTTGTTTTTATTTTCAATGCTTTTTTATTCTTAGCATGGGGAAAGTTAAAAAATTATGAATGGAAGAAAATCATACGATTATGGTTTTACGGAACTATTCTCATGATTTCGGCATCATACGTGTTTTACTTACTGATTTCACGTAAATTGTTCTTATTCTAAACCTACCTCCAATCCGGTTACCCCCTTATTACCGGATTGGCTTTGAAATGCCTTAGCCGGAGATGATTGAATTTTCTATGAAAGAACGATTATTTCACGCATTCCTTTTGGTGGTTATCAAGGGAATAATAACGACTTTCGCTCTCTTCTTTTTATTTATATTTTATAGTTTGTGGAGAATAGAAGTCATGTTAGCGTGGAGCTTTCGAAATGGATGATATTAATATGAGTCTAGGAGAAGCGAACAAATGAATAAAACATATATACCGAAAGAAATCCGAGACAAGTGGGGAGAAGGTCCCAGGATGGATGAGCCCGACCTTATCTATGAACAGATGGACGGATACGATATTGAAATTAGAAGAACTTGGTGGTCAGGATTTCTTTGCGGGTACATTTATATTCCTTCCGATCACCCTTATTTCGGAAAGGATTATGACGATATC
>CAYGJM010000058.1:0-9562 GCA_964350295.1 uncultured bacterium
CAGAGCGGCCGTACATCCGACGCTTTGGGCCGTATAATAGCAATCTTCAGGCACTCCGGGCAGAAGAAGGCTGCCGGTCAATTTTCTGAAAATCGGATCACCGTCTATCGGAAGATAACCTTTATCTTTCTTTTGTTCATAAAGGTGGCGTTCTGCCGCTCGAACACAGTCAAAGAGCTTGATATTCCCGTCTTCATTTTTGTAAACTCCGACGGCCAGATTCAGTTTCTCTTTGCGAGCATCTCGGCGGTAGGTTTCCGCCAATCCTAAAATAGGATCGGAAGGTCGATTTTCCAGTAGGGTAAAGCCGTTCATAGGGATCTCCTTAAGATAAAGAAAAATAGTCTACGGACGAAGCTATTTTTGGAATATAAAAAATTCGGATGGGCGTCCTTTGAATTTTTCTTGCCGATATTCGGAGTGATAGGTTAGAATAAAACCCTTTCAGACGCGGGGCGTTAGCTCAGTTGGTAGAGTGCAACAATGGCATTGTTGAGGTCATCGGTTCGACCCCGATACGCTCCATATCCCTCGTAACAATCAATCCGTTTCCAGAAGATCCAAGAATGCCTGCAGCTGTTTCGAGCGAATGGGGTGTCTCATTTTGCGGAGTGCCTTCGCTTCGATTTGTCGGATTCGTTCCCGAGTGACGTTGAATTCGATTCCCACCTCTTCCAGAGTTTTCGGCTTGCCGTCCGCGAGTCCGAATCGTTGGATTAATACCGTCCGCTCTCGGTCGGTAAGAGTTTCCAAAACCTCGTTCATTTTGTCTTTTAAAATGGAATAACCCGTGGCTTCGGCAGGGGATTCCGCCCCGGAATCTTCGATAAAGTCACCGAATTGACTGTCTCCGCCGTCGCCTACCTCGGCTTGCAAAGAAATGGGGTGCTGAGCAATTTTATAAATTTCTCGAACTCGTTCGGCAGAAATGCCGACCTCTTCGGCCAGTTCTTCCGGCGTCGGTTCTCTTCCCGTTTCCATCATGAGTTTTTTTGCCGCTCGCAAGACCTTATTGATCGTTTCGATCATATGGACCGGAATACGAATCGTTCGGGCTTGATCGGCTATGGCACGAGTTACGGCCTGTCGGATCCACCAGGTTGCATACGTAGAAAATTTGTATCCCCTTCGATATTCAAACTTTTCGACGGCTTTCATCAGACCCATATTTCCTTCCTGAATCAAATCAAGAAAGGAGAGCCCTCGGTTCGTATATTTTTTGGCAATGGAGATAACCAATCTTAGGTTGGATTCGACCATTTCTCTTTTGGCTTCCTGGCTTTTATCCATCCACCGTTGCAGCATCCGAACATCTTTTTTGAACTCTTCAATGGATCGACCGGCAGCCAATTCATTCTTTTTCAATTTTCGGTTTACCGCCTGCAGTTTCATGGCTGCAAATTTATTCCTCTCGGCTCGTTGGGAAAGATCCCGAATTTCTTTTTCAAAAACTAAGAAGCGATCATGAGCTCGTAAGATGACTTCGCCGAAGTCCTCGATGATATTATATCGAAAATGGAATTGTCGGAGATAAGCCTGGGTACGAATCCGGTTTTTTTCAATTTCATTGATAAGCTTGATTTTTTCGGTTCTGTCATTTTCGGCTGCCTTTAGTTTCGGCAGCAGGAGCGATAAGCCCGCATCCTCTTCTTCCAAAAGAATGCATAATCTCGGTAATCGTTTCAAAAAGGACTGTTTGTCGGCAATTTCTTTTTCGGAGATGCATTTATCGAAACGTTCCTTTTGATGGATCAAATAATGTCCGATGGAAATGGCCTCTCTCGTCGAATAACGAAAGCGCATGATAATCCGCTCGATTTGCATTTGAGCCTTTTCGATCCGTTTGGAAATTTCAACTTCTTCCTCTCTCGTTAATAGGGGAACGGAGCCCATTTCCTTCAAATACATTCGAACCGGATCGTCCGGTGTTCCGGACTCCCCTTTCCGGGCGAGGCCTTCGATTTCCTTAGCTTCTTTTTTTCTCTCTTTTTGCCGTTCGACTTCGGATTGATTTAAAATTTGGATATCCATGCCGCTCAAAAAGATCAGCATTTGATCGATTTGTTCGGGAGAATCAAAAGACATCGGAAGAGTATCATTGATTTCTTCGAAGGTGATGTAGCCCTGCTCTTTGGCAACGGCAATGATTTCTTCGATTTTTTGTTGATGTTGTCTACTGAAAGCTTGCTCTAATTGATTTTCCGACATATATTTATTTTGAGGACTTAAATGATTGATGGATACACACTTGATTCCCCTTTTCGGGAGAACGGATGCCATTCTAATCCGGGGAAGGGAATTTTGTCCATGAAAGTTTAAAGGGCGTAAAATTAAAATTTAAAATAGATTCTTCCGGCAAATGATCCGTCGGGGGAGGGGATAGCCTCCCTCGCCGAAAGAATGTTCTTAATCAGCCGTTTGCCAATTGCTCTTCAATATGGCTTTGTATGGAAGCATAAAGGGGCGCGCTTAACTTTTCGAAATGCTCGAACAACTTGCCCATCACGCTTGATTCATAGATTTCAAGAAGCTTATTGATTTCGTCCGTCGAAAATATAGCTCGGAACGAATCGGAAAAAGACGCCAAAAAAGCAGGGCTTCGAAAATGATTTTCCGACTGTTTTCGCTCTTCTTCGGATAGTCCTTTTTTCGGAAGAGCTCCTTCTTTCAGGGAAGCAACTTTTACGGAAGTATCGACTAAAGCTTCGAGACTTTTAGGGGAGCAATAGAGGGCTTTTAATAATAAAAAAATTTTATCGTCATGATTCATAAATAACACCTTTTATTCCTTGTTTTACGGTATGTATTAACGGGCATTATTTTCAAATCATGGAGGGAAGGGAAGGGCCAGAAGCGGTCCGCAAGCCGTAACACAAGCAATAAGGGAAGGCCCTGCCGCGCCGCCCGTAGCTATCGTAGCAGCCGCTGCTGCAGCCTCACAGGCGGCAATGCAGGCGGCCCAGGCTATAGGCCCTGCTTCGGTCGTGGGCAATATGCAGAGAGCTAAGGCTCCCATGGCCAAAAAAGAAATTTTGGGATTGTCGGCAATATGTTTTATCGGTTTATCCGTAACGGTGACGATCTGATTAAAAAGAGTATGTCCCGTAGAAATAACGGCATTCATAATGACCTCTCTTAGTTAGGATTTTAAAAGAGATAAGCTTATATACCTTTATAAAATATTTATGCCATTTATTTTTCCTCATTTCCGGAATAAAATCCTTTTTTATAGTTTTCCCAACGTTTCGGATCGACCGGTCGATGCCAGGGGACGTTCTTTTTTAAAGAGGAGAGGTATGCATTCGTTTCGGGACCCCAGTGAACGATATGTAATTCGCCCGGGGTCTCGACGCGTTCGGGAAAGCGCACTCCGTCGAGATGATCCAGTTCATGTTGCGCGATGCGGGCTTCATAACCCGAATATTCCTTTCGTATGTGCTTTCCGAAACGATCAAGAGCTTCCACGATAATATGATTGTTTCTCGAAACGATACCCGCAATTTCGAACGGGACGGAGTAGCAGCTTTCCGTATACCGACTTGTTTTCTCGGAGCGATGCGTGATTTTCGGATTGATCAAAAGATCGCAGGAGGGCCGTTTCCCCGATGGATTACAAATGACGACAATGCGTTGCATACGACCGATTTGCGGAGCGGCCAAACCGACGGGACGAGAAATTTCAGTCGATCCGAAGGTGCAAAAGTGAATCATCTCATCGAGAAGGATTTGCATGTCATGTGAGAGAAGTTCTTTGACGGAAACTTCCGAAGAGTGTCGGCGAAGGCGGGGATCTTCACAAGGTAAAAGAGAGATCTCTCCCGAAACTTTTCCGGAAGATGCAAGCAAAAGGAAAAAAAAAATGAAAAACATGACAGTGATTTTATAATAAGCGAATTTGTTCGACGTAAGAAATAATTCCAAAGGATTTTCTTTGCAATATATTATTATTTTTCTGTTCGATAATTGATATTTATACCCGGAGAATAGTATGATAACCGTCATTTACCAAAATGAGGTGTTGCGATGGAAATAAGAGCCGGTTTGGAATCATTAAAGTCCGGAATGTATCAAACGTCGGAGGCTTTTTCCGATGGCATGCGAAAAGGCGCGGAACGAGGTCGGGAATGGGCCGGAGAGACTTATCATGCGGTATGCGATATGATGAAAACGGCCGGAGAACATCTGCTCGTTCTTGCCGAAAAAGCGGATGAAAAAGGCCGGGACGTTTACGAAGAATTGCAAACCGTTCGGGAGATTCGCTTATCGGATATTCTGGGTTTTTCTGCCATAACGGCCGTAGCCGGATTTGCGGCTGGTTATTTTTTTGCTCCTTCTTCGGAAGTTCCTTCGCAAGGATAAGGAAAGACGAACCTTACATAGGACGACGGGGGAGAGTTTTTATTTGAATTTTCTCCCTTTTTTTGCTAAACTCAGCTCTTTTATTTCTCAAGGGGAGTTTTTTTTATGGCTCTTTGGCTAGCATTCTCCGGTGCCCTTTTATGCGGCATTTCCAATTTATTCATGCGAAAAAGTCTGGATGCGGGCGGATCGACGAAAGGCTTTCTCGTTTTCAATGAAGCTTTTTCTTTTTTTATTGCCGTTTTATTGGGACCGGTACGTTCGGGTGTTTACGGGTGGAGTAATGCGATTGCTCTTACGGGGTTGATAGCGGGCGTATTTTTGGGAGTAATGATGTGGGCCATCGGAAAGGCCGTCGAAAAAGGGCCTCCCGGACTCACCATTGCCGTATTGAATGCTTCGACTCTCGTTCCGGCTCTGATTATGGTAGCCCTTTTCGGAACGGCATTCGGACATACTTATCAATCATGGAATGCCTTCGGGTCCTTGATCGTTCTCATCGGACTTTTTTGGGCCGGCTGGCAAACAACTCAAGGCTATAGAGAGAGAAAGACCTGGTTTTTATTGGCGATGATCGCTTTTTGGTGTCATACTCTCTTTTTAGTGATTTTACAATGGAGAGCGTTATTGATTCGAACCGATTTGCCGACAAGCGGATTGCTTCCCTTTTTTGTGGATCCTCAAAGTGCCGAATGGTTTATGCCGATGATTTTCGTGTCGGCAACATTGATTTTGGCTTATGTTTTCTGGTCGAGAGAGAGAAGGGCTCCTCAAAAAACGGAAGTAGTATACGGTCTATACGGAGGAATTTGTAACGGAGCTTGTACTTATTTTTTAATGCGAGCCGCTCAGCTGGCTACCCCGTGGGAAAATGCGGTGACCTTCCCCTTATTTGCCGTGTCTTTGATCATGGTTTGCAATCTTTGGGGAAAAATCCTTTATAAGGAAAATGTCCATTGGAGGGCCATGGCTCTTTGCGTCGGCGGGCTTTTCGTCGGAACGCTTAACTGGTCTTCCATTCTATAGAATCGCTGTAGGCGCCGTAGTACTTGATGAGAGCCTCGGCTTTTTTCGGGTAGGCGGCTTTCAGCTCGTCATAGGCTCGCAGGCCTTTTACGTTCATTCCCTGTTCAAAGTACAAAACTCCCAGTTTGTATAAGGTTTCCTTGTCATTGGGAACCAACCGTAAAATCATTTCGTAAGCTTTGATTTCTTCTTCCGGCATTTGTAAATCGCGATAACTGTAAGCTAATTGCGTATACACCCAGGGATCATTCGGAGCATAGTCGTCGAGAATTTTAAATTCTTCAATGGCTCTTTTTGCGCAGAGCATGAATTTTTGGTGCATTTCATCGGTGTTTTTTTCCGGGGAAATCCAACGTTCATCTTCGGAAAATTCATTTTTTTTCGGGGAGGCGTAGATACCCGAAAGCATGACGTAGGTATTCGCCAAGGCTATATGGAAATGAAGATTTTTGGGTTCTTTCTTAATCAGGCAAATGTAGATGTCGACGGCTTCGGTAAATAACCATTCTCGGAGCATATGGATGTCTTCCCCGTGAAGCCAGCAGCCGAACTTTTCGAAAGTATAACTGAGGTTAAAAAGGGCCTTGGGAGGCTTGTAAAGCATATATTCGGCATCTTTCAACGTTCCCGATAAACGGCAAAGAGCCGAGGCAATAAGTAATTTTTTTTCGATATCGTCTCCCGTATTTTGTACTTGCTTTTCAATTTCTCCAACGGTTTTTTCGCAAAGCTTTAAAAGGCGGGCCGGTTTTCGGCTTTGAAAGTAAATGCGTAGAATGAAGTAGCAAAATAAGGTAATAAGAAAACCTGCCAGGGTGACTGCCAGGAGAGAGGAACGGGTAAGAAGATTAAAAAAAATCAGGCAAAAAAAAAGTTCCAGGGAACCCAAAAGGATGAAAGAAAGATGAAAGAAAAAATAGGCATGCAAAATAGATGATGTCTCTCGAAGAAAAGAGGGGAGGGAAGGAGCGTATCCGTCCCCGATGTTTTCGCGTTGCTCGGTCAGGGCAGTCATAGATCATCCTCTCGAGGAAAGAGCTGCCTGGCTTCGGAGAACGAGGTTTTTATATGAGGGTCTTTAAGATTTATCTTTTTTTCCGTAGTATCCAAAATAGCTCCGATTTTTTGATGCAAGCTCTTTTTTTGTTCCGGAAAAGTCCAGCTGTCCAGTTGTTTAGCAAATCGCAAGCCTAAAAAAGGATCTTTTTCCCAAAGGGATTCGAGAGACGGGAGGAGCCGCAGGCAGTAATCCGCTCGGGCGTGAGGATCTTGCTCCAGTTCATTCCAAAAGGCAAGGTATCGGTCTATTTTTTCCATGGGAACGGGTTCTTTTTCGATATCTTCCTTTACCCGTCGGTATATCGACTCGCTCAGTTTTTGTTTATCACGTCGAAAATGAGAAGAAAAAATCGGGTGGAGAGCAAGAAATTTTTTTGCTTTGTCCTCTCGACCCGCTTCCAATAATTCTTCGATATGCAGCATCATTTTTTCGGAGAATTTCTCCTTATATTTCGATTGTCTTAATGAGTAGAGGAGTTTTTCCGTGATAAGCATCATTTTTTCTTCTTCTTCTCTTCGCAGATCATCTCGTATTTTTCCCAAAAATAATTCGGCCGTCGGCAACATATCGGCACCGAAATCTTCGGAGAATTCCAGAAAAGGGATCAGCTCTTCATAAAGACCGTGCGTCTGCATCAGGGTGAGCAGACGTTCATACGAAGAGAGAATAACCTTTTTTTCTTTATCGCATTTTCCTTGACGAAGGGGGAGTCGAGAGAAATATTCGAAAGCTTTTTGATAGTAGGGAAGAGCTTCGGGAAGGGGCATTTCTTCTCCTTCTCGCAAAAAGCTCAAGCCGATCAGATAATCGGGGGTTTCGGATAGATCGCTTTTTTCCAAAAGGAGCCTTCCTTCCGCAGGGCGGAAAGATTCGATGAGGCAACGAGCTCGAAAGAAAAGGCCGAACGAGGGAGGAAAAACCGTTTGATGAGCCCATTCGTACAGAGGGGAAATAAAAAGGCTTTCTTTTTGGTCCAGATAATGTTGCAACGCTTCGCTAAAAGAACTCTTTTCGTAGGCCGTCAATGCCAGAAAAAAGCTTTTTCCTGCCGGCAGAAGATCATAGGTTTCCAGATCCTTTTCGAGAGAGTCGTAATCTCCGGCCAGATAATCGTCAAGAAGGATGTTATAACGAGCTTCTTGTGCAATCGTTTTATTTTCGGAAAGAGCCGAACGGAGAAATTCTTCGTGAGCCTTGCGTAAAAATCCCTCGCTGCGCAGGGCATATCCCGTATAGAGGGAGACGGTGTCCTTATATTTTTTGCCGTGGAATCGGCATAGATAATCCAAGGACTTTTGTGCATCCCCGGCGAGAAGACATTGACGAGCTTCGGATAGAAAGTAGCGATCGTCAAAGGTAAAATAAATATAACCGGAAAGAAGACAAATCAAAGTGAATAAAACGGTTAAAACGGTTTTTAAATAAGTCATGGCATCTCATTTCATTTTTCGTCATTGTATCTAAATTAGAGATTTCCGAAAAAGTTTTAAATCTTTTTAAAAAACTGGATATATTTTATCCGAAAATGATTTAATGACGCGTTCGGAGAATTCTTTAGGAAAAGAGGAAGGGAAAATGAGTCAAAAGAAAAGAATTATCTTATTGGAGGATGAAGAGGATATTGCCGCTCTGATTAAACTACAGGCGGATATGTCAGGATATATTCTTCACGTCGAAGTTGACGGTATTAACGGTTTAAAGGCTATCGAAAGAGAAAAACCCGATCTCGTCGTTTTGGATATCATGCTTCCCGGACAAAACGGATTTGACGTTTGCCGGAAAATGAAAAGCAATCCGGAATTAAAAAAGATTCCCATTATTATTATTTCGGCTAAAAATGAAGAGTTGGACGTCGTATTGGGACTGGAATTGGGGGCCGATGATTACGTGGCAAAACCTTTTTCTCCTAAAGTTCTGCTCTCTCGCGTCAAGGCCGTCTTGCGGAGAGGGGTTGAGGGACAAAAATCTTCGAAAACTCTTTCTTTCGGTGAATTTACCTTGGAAGCCGATCGCTATTTATTGAGACGAGGAGAAGAGAATGTCCTATTGACTCTTTCCGAATTCGGAATTTTGAAACGTTTATTAACGAATCGAGGAAGAGTATTGACCCGCAATCAGTTATTGGACGACATACAAAACGATGATTCTTTTATTGTCGATCGGAACGTGGACGTTCACGTAGCTGCCCTGCGTAAAAAATTGGGACCGAATTTTCATTGGATCGAAACGGTCCGCGGAGTCGGATACCGTTTCCGGGAGGAGTTTTCCGAAGATCGATAAAATCGGTTGTGGAAAATAGAAAAAATCTCTTATGGATAAAAAGAAGTTTGGAGTTCGAAGCACACCCCGGATTTTTTTATGTCCATTCCGCAAAATAACGATCCTTTACGAAATATTCCGGCCGGAGCTCCGCCTCCGTCCGGAAAAAATGATATTTCTTCTTCCGTTCCCCAAGATACGGCCTTGCTTTATTATGCGGCTCTCAGCATTCAAGAATTGAGCGAAACCCTATCGGCCACCTCCGGAAATGCAAACAAGGCGTTGATTGCGGCCCCTTTTCTCAGCGCGCATCCGACCCAGGATTTAATAGACATGGCCGGAGCAACGAGAGAATATGCGGCTATTAATCTCGATATCCATAATTGTTTGTATGATACGAATCCTTCGGTTTTTTATGACAATTTGATTACCTTTATGGATGGAGTGCAAGGATGGGGAAATCCGGCGGGAAAGGTTCTTTTTTTGAACCGATTACAAGGACAGTTGGCTCCTGCCGTTCAAAATCCTCAAACGGCAGCCCTTCTAGGCGTTTCCTTGGGACAGGCTTTTTGTCGAGTGAATCCGAACGTCGATGCCAATTGGGCTTCCGGTGAAGTCGTTCGTCTGATAGCCGGTTCTTTGGCTCCCGTTTATCAAGAGTCGCCTTCCCTGAATAATTTGCAAAACGTGACGGTTGCCGCTTCCCTTTGCGTGCAGGACCTCCTTTCCGGAAATCCCGTTCCGCCGATAGATACCGAATCGGTGGGTCGGGCTCTTGCTTCGGGAGGGGTCGGTTCCGTCGATCCCCCGACACCGCAGGCGCCTCCGAGTTTGGCGCAGTTGATCCAAGAGCTTTTG
>CAYGJM010000059.1:0-2659 GCA_964350295.1 uncultured bacterium
TCAGGAAACAATCAATATTATGAAAGATCTCATTCTTCTCGAACGGGCTCAATAAGAGGTTTTCAGAAAAAGAAAGTACAACTTTCCGTAGCAAAATAGATCGTTAGCTTCGACTTCGGCTTCTCTTCCCGTACCGAAAAAAATTTCGCATCGCCCCGGTCCCCGAATGGCTCCGCCCGTATCCTGATTTAGGGCAAATTCCCGGTAGATCGTTTTCTTTTTATGGCGATACCAAGGAAAATCGACGAAGCAAATCCCCCCCTTCGGAAATAAATGATCCAGAGAAAGAGTTACCGTCGGCGTTACTCGAATGCTCATCGATCCCCAGGGCCCCTCCTTTCTTTCGGTAAAAAAAACATAGCTCGTATTCCGATAGAGATATTTCGGCAACTCTTCCGGATTCGTTCGAAAATAGAGGCGAATCGTATCGGGTAAAAGTTGATTTTTCGCAAGGACCCCGTCTTTTAATAGCTCCTTCGGTAAACTGAACCCCTTTGTTGCATGATTACGGGCCGCATACCCGAGTCGGATCATTTCTCCGGAAGGAAGCTTTACCGATACCGATCCCTGAAAATGAGCCATATACGCTTCATATAAATCTTTGAGATAAACGATCTCCAAACCCATTCCCGTTAACTTTTTCCCGTGATCGATATCTTCTCGCGTCCAATACGGCACAAGCATCCCGTTTTCGGTTTTGCGACCGATAACCTTTCCTTTCTTATCTAAAAGCAAATCGGGAGGCACTCGATATAAAGGATGGCGAAACACGTCCGTACGAACGCGAGAACCTTCATATAAAGGTTCAAAATATCCGGTAAAAAGAACTTTTCGTTTTCCTTCGGATCCGGCTGACAAATAGAAATCAAATTCCTTTTTGATCAGGATATCCAATTCCTCTCCCGTCAACGGACCTTCCAAAATTTCTTGAAAGCGAAGAAGACTATCTCTGACCCGACTTCTCGTCATGTTTTCTTTGGGATAATGATATTTCGAAGAAGGACGCTGCAAGTAAAGAAGACTCTGTTCGATTCCCTCTAAGAGTCTCTTTCTTTTTTCCGGAGAAAGATTACCCACGTAAGGCAATTCCTCCGGGGCCTCGACTCGGATTAAAGCCTGTGCAAATAAGAGACCGTTACAAATAAAGAAAAAAAAAACTTTTAGCACATTCATGGACCGTTTCCGTCTAAAACGGCTTCGGGAACTCGAATCCTCACCGTTTGTTCGGCAACCATGAAATCATAGGGATCCTCGTCCGTTCCTTTACCGATCATATGATAAAAGTCTTTCATGATTACGGAAGAACCGCAACAAACGTACAGGGGATCCGAAGAAAGGGTTTCCAGAAGAGCGGCCCATTCGGCAACCGGAAGAATCGTGAAGTTTCCGGTATCTTGAGCTATTTCCCGTAATTTTTTTCCGTGCAATACACCCGGATGAGCCTTATCCAATAAGTAAATATCTTGTGAAAAGCGTTGCAGGATGCGAAGCAATACTTGTCTATCCCGATTCTCCGGCAAGGCAAAGAAAACGGTTTTCTTTTTTCCTTTGAATTCCATTTGTAACTTTTCGAAAAATCGCAACAGGCTTTCTTCCCTGCAAGCCATATCGAAAATAACGGTTTTGTCCTTTCGATGCAAAACTTCGAAACGACAGGGGGGCTTAATTTGAACGGCTTCTTCTATCGTTTCATTCGTGACGTGGAATTGCTTTTTTAAACCTTCCAGGGCAATCGTCGCGATATGTTGATTTTCTTTTTCATAGTCTTTTTCTATCGTTGAAAGCCGGATATAGGGAGCCTCATTTTTTTGAGCCACTTGTTTAATAATACACTGAGGGGCTCGCGGACCGATAATCACCGGAACGTGCGGTTTAATAATGCCTGCCTTTTCAAAAGCGATCTCTTCGAGAGAATCCCCTAAAATCGCCATATGATCATAACTGATCGAAGTAATGATCGACAAAATGGGCAAAATACAATTGGTAGCGTCCGATCGTCCTCCGATTCCCGTTTCGAATACCGCCACGTCGACTTCCTTCAGCGTAAAGTAATACAGTGCCGCCAGGGTCATGATCTCGAAAAAATCGGGCTTTACCGAAAGGCTTTCGAGATATCTGAGCAAAAAGGGGAAATAAGCTTCCACCTCTCTTTTGGAAATCATCTCTCCGTCAACCAGAATACGTTCCCGAAAGGTGATGATATGGGGTGACGTAAAAAGACCGCATCGGTATCCCGATCGGGTAAGTGCATGGCTAATTTTTCGAGCACAGGAGCTCTTTCCGTTCGTTCCGGCAATATGGATCTTCGGATAGTTAGCCGGCTTCAGATTCTCGATGACTCCTTTCAACTCATCGGAAGAAATTTTCGTACTACCGACGCCTCGTTCATAAAGCTTTCGGTTAATTTCGGCATAATGCTTCATTATCGAGATACCTTTGATACAATGTTACGAAAACGGATTCTTCGGTTCGAGAAGAACCGACGAAGACACCCGGCTTGCCGAAACCGTGAAAATCGGACCCCCCGGTTGCCATCCATTTTCGGGTTTGAGCCAATAAAAACCACGGTTTATTATCGGCAGGTGTCATTCCGGCATAAGCGGCCTCCAAGCCGTCCGGCGACAACTTCTGTAACTCTTTCATCACGGAACGTTTCCTT
>CAYGJM010000059.1:2669-9290 GCA_964350295.1 uncultured bacterium
TCCTTACTAAATGAGGATGTGCGATGATAGCAAAACTTTTTGCATTGTGCAACAATTCTATCACTTCTCCGACCTCGGGTCGTTCTCCCGGAACGAAACAACGTCCGCGATCTCCCAAGTATTTACGAAAAGCTTCTCTCATCGAAGAAACATACCCTTTATGAACCATGGCCTCGGCAAAATGAGGTCTGCCCATCACCCCGACGACTTTACGGCAAATCTTCTTTACTTCATCCATGGTTAACGGAAAACCTTCCCGATTCATTTTATGAAGCATCTCTTCATTCCGCCTCTCCCTGTTTCGTATGCATCGATCGATAAAATCTCCGATTTCCCGATCATTCAAGGCAAAGGAATAACCCAAAATATGTACCGACTCCCCCTTGCACCGACAACTGAATTCAATACCCGACAGAAGTCTGATCGGATACTTTTTAACGTAAGGAACGGCTGCGGCATAAGCTTCCAAAGTATCGTGATCGGTAATGGACATCCCGATCAGTCCGGCTGCGACGGCCCGATCGACGAGTCGCTCGGGCGTATCGATCCCGTCGGAACAGCAAGTATGCATATGCAAATCGGCCGTCACCTCTTCTCCCCTGCTTCATAAGGGACGAAACGAACCTCTCTTTCCAAACGAATGCCGTATTGTTCGAAGGCCTCTTTTTCTATCCTTTCGATCATAGCTTTCACCGCTCGAGCCGTCCCCCCCCCTTTATTAACGATAAAATTGGCATGTTTTTCGGAAACTCCGACTCCGCCGGAAATACACCCTTTGAACCCCATTTTCTCGATCAGGGCTCCTGCCGGCAAAAGAGAGGGATTTTTAAATACGCAACCGCAGGAGGGTTCCTTCCAAGGTTGCGTCGCCTCTCTTTGCCTTCTGAAAAGATCTACTCTCTTCCGAGCCTCCGGATCTTCCGAAAGCTCTAAAGTTGCGGCCAAAATAACCCCCTTGCGACGATGAAAAAATTCGGCTCCCCGATAACGGAAACCGATCTCTTCGGGCAATAAACGGACGACATCCCCCTCCTCGGTCAAGTAGTCGACGTCTCGAGTGACCGAAGAAATCTCCCTTCCGGCTGCTCCGGCATTCATATAGATGGCCCCCCCGAGACTTCCGGGTATCCCCGTCGCATACTCCAAACCGGAAAATCCCATGCCGGAAACCCGGTTTCCCAGAAGGGAAAAAGAGACCCCGGACCCCGCATGAAAAAGCCTCCCTTTTCTTTCAAAAAAACGGATATGATTGAGAATCACGGCTCCGTTATACCCTCGATCGTCAAAAAGGGTGTTGGAACCCCTTCCCAGGATATAGTACGGGATCCCTTGATCGAGACAATGGGAAATCGCTCGTTTCATCTCGGCAACGGTCGAGGCAACGGTAAACAACTTGGCCTCCCCTCCTATTCGATAGGTAGAGTAGGTATGCAGAAGGACTCCCTTCTGCCAAACGATCGTTTCGTGATTCATGCGGGAAAAGATACAAAAATACCCGTCCTTTCGTCAAGACGGGATTCCGTCAAAAAAAATAATTTGACTTTTAATTATTTTTTTCTTAAAATAACGTTGGTTACCTCTTAATAAATTAGAGCTTTTTCATGACGACCCCTTCCGATACTCTTCGCAATCCCGATCTTCGATTTGATACCCTTTATGCCGAAGGGAAGCAAAAGCTTTTTAATGCTATCTATGATGGGGACTATAGCTTTAATCCCGAACTGTGTACCCCGGAAGAGGCCGTCACGCTCCTATTTATTGCCTATGGGGACGAGCGTTCCGAAGAACGTTTCCGCTATGAAGCGGCTCCGAGGTTTCCCGAAAAATATAAAATCACTCCTCTGTTCAAAATCCTCCGACAGAAAGAAGATTCTCTTACGCTCCATAAAATAAATAATCTTTATAAAAATGATCTGCATAAAGATTTCGTACAAGCTCGCTATTGCGAAACACTCGATCGTTTTTCCTTGACTATACGGGAGGGTGAGCGCAACCCCTTTCTTCTGCATGTTTTGCCTCTGATGGGAAGACTTTCCTGCCATTTGAAAAACCCGAAAAATGCGGAAGCTCTCCTATACTCTCTTCGATATCCCAACATCATCCGGGTACTGGACTTATCGATGAAAGAGACGACTCCTGCATCCGACATACGATGCATCCCCTCCCTTCCCCACTGCCGCATCATTCGTCTTCAAAACCTCGCTCTTTCTTATATTGCTTGCCAGCCCGCCTGTACCGAATTTTCCTTAACGGACTCTTCCGAAGAAACTTTTTTTGAAGGGCTTCCCCTTTGTCAAAAATTTTCACTTATGAACTGCCCGGCAACTCGTTTCCGTCCTCCCTTGCCCGACCCGAATGCTACCGTTGAAATAAAAAACTGTCCGAAATTCACCGATACCCCCTTTGCCCTAAGCCCCCTACAATGGCTATCGGATGGCAGAGGTTTTTCCAAAGAAGATGACATTTGGGAATCTTTGGACAGAGAAAAAGGAACCGATCCTGATTACCCGGCCTATGTCTTTAGAATGAAACCCGAAAATAAAGACCCTCGATTATTCCGACTTTTCGGTCTATTCAACGATACATTCCCGATACAAGGAAAAAACCTCATAAATAAGTTACTAAAACAAACTCCGGCCGTCAGTTGGTTCGGAGGAAGCGACTGCGAAGAAATCAAAAAACTTTTATCTCCTTATTTTGCTTTTTTGGGATACCGATTCCATGCGACAAATTCCCCGGAAGACAGCTCTATTTATATGTCTCTTCCCTCCCCCTCCCTTCTTCGAAAACGATGGACTGAACGGCGAGAAAAGGATCCTTCCTTTCGGGATATCGATCTTAAAATCGCGACTTCGGAAGGTATTGCCTCGGATCAAGATTTTCTTCGCATCTACGCAGAAAATGACTTACTGATCTCCGAAGGAGTTGAATTCATGCATGACCAACTTCTTCATGCTCCGTTCATCCTCGGAATGATAAAGGATTCTCCCGAAGCCTTTAAAAATTTTCGTAAAAATAAGGAACGCATGATTTCATGCGGCATGCGACTCGTAAACGACCCGCAATATAAGAATATCCGAGAGGATCTCCTCTTCGGTCTCTCCCTATTTATCGACTTGCTGCATACGGAAGATGTAATACTTACACCTTTTCAAGAAGAGTCTTTCTTTCCGGATTCCGATACCGAATCCTTACCGAAAGCAGCCGACACCATTTCTTCCACTCTCCGGCGCCACCGGAATTGCGGCAAAAAAAATAAATACCCGAAAGATCATGCTTTCATCGTTAGATTCGATAAAATAACCCCTATATGGGAAAAAATTTCTGAAGAAATAAATAAACCCTAAAACCCTTCCGAGAGGAATGAGTCGATGAGTATCCGAAATGATGACCTTTGGTTCCGATCTCTCTATCCCGAAGGCAACCGGGCAGGCTCGGAAGAAAGTAAAGAATCCTATGAGAAAATCGTCAAGAATCCCGCATTCCTACCGGAAGAGCTTCCCTTTGAAGAAAGTCTTTCCCTGTTATTTCTTGCCCGAAGACATCCGGATTCCGCGGCAGAATTTACCCGGGATATAGCTCCGAAGCTTCCCGAAGCCTACAAAATCACTCCGTTAACGGACATCCTGGAAAGGACTCTGCCGGACGAGTCGGTAGAGGCTATTACGGAGATTGAAGACCTATATACGGAATATCCCCGAAAGGCCATAGCCCCCATCCGATATGCGGAAGATCGACAAATAGGATTTTATTCCGATCCGAATACTTTTCCCTACCTTCGAATTCTCTATTTGAACACTGCACACGAGCCGTCTTTAGAACAAGCCCTTGCTCGTTCTCCTCACCTTCGTTCCCTCCGCGTCCTGAAATTACAAGCTCCGGAGAAGATCACGCAGCTTACCCTGCAAGCTCTCGCCTCCCTTCCTTCCTGCGAAATCATCCGGATTGCCAACCTCCCTATTTCTCATATCGCTGCCCAACCTGCCTGTACCGTATTCTCCTTGGAGAACTCTTCCGAAAACACCTCTTTCGGAGATTTTCCGTCCTGCAAAACATTCTCACTGATTAATTGTCCGAAAATCCGTTTTTATCCGGAATTCTGTTATTGCTCCCTCTTGAACGAAGCGTGTACGCATCGTACGATAGTCAACTGTCCGAAAATTGCCGAAAACGACGATCCGGAAAATATAGCCTTGAACCATCCTACCTCCGCCCTTTCTTTAGGCCCGATAGAATGGGTTCTCGATGAAGGCGGTTCTTCCCGAGGAGATGCGATTTGGGAATATTTGGGAATACAAAAAGGTAGTGATCCCGATTCCCCGGCTTATGTCTTTCGCCTGAAAGAAGAAAATAACGATGCCTTGTTTTTTCGTCTCTTCGGTCTCTCTTCCCATAGAAATGAAACCGACAAAAAGAACAATCTGAGAAAGAAACTCGTTCGCCAAACTCCGGCGGTAAGTTGGCCGACGGAAGATATTCCCACATCCATGAAGGAATTCCTGACTCCCGGGTTTGCTCGCTTGGGCTACCGCCTTTATCCGAAGGATTCGCCCGATGGAAATCATGCCGTTTACATGTCCGTTCCCTCCGTTCCCCTTCTGGAACAACGATGGAACAAGCTGCGGGAAAACTACCCCTCCTTCCGAGATATTGATCTTCGAATCACTATATCGAAAGGTATCGCTTCGGATCGAGAGTTTATCGAAGCCTATCAAGAGTACGACTTATTGATCTCCGAAGGAGAGGAATGCATGCATGATCACATTATCCATGCGCGGACCGTCTTCGGCGAAATATTCCATTCTTCCAAAGAAGACAGAAAAAAAAGATTCGATCTTTTCCGTGAGAATAAGAAAAAAGCCATTCAAATCGGCCTTTCTTTAATCGAGGATCCGGAAAATAAAGAAATCCAAAAACAACTCCTCTTCGGAGTGTCTTTTTTTATCGATACCCTACACGCCAAAAACGTGGTTTCCGGATTTCGAGACGGTCCTCTTTTTGACGATTCTGACCGGTATAGAACCTTTATCGAAAAGGCATATTATAATCTCCGGAAACATTTGAATAAAAGTGATTCTTTTGACGCGGAACGGAAGGGCGATAACCCCTTTTTCACCCTGTTGGAAGAAGCTGCTTCCTCCTGGAAAAAACTCCGTGAACAGGCGGAAAAATCCTAAAATAATTTCGGGAGAATGATCCGATGAGTCTACCCCCCCTTCTTCCCGAAGATTCGCCGGAAAAAAGCCGCGAGCTCTTCGAAAATCTCTTTGATAAAAACAATGAATGTACCCCCGAACTCCTCTCCCGGGAAGAAAGCCTTTTCCTCCTTGCCGCAGCCATACGGGACGAAAGAACTTTAGAACGGTTTCACTATGAAATCGCAACGAGGCTTCCCGAAAGATATGCCGTAACGCCCTTGTTCAAAAATTCGAACCTTTCCGGAAAATCTTCGTGGATAAATCGATTGATTGCCGTAACGAGGCATACCGAAACCCTCTCCGATTTTTCCTTTTCCGGAAAAACGAGCGGCATCGATGCCGCTCGCGATATCTTTCTCCGGGACGTTCTTCCTCTGGTGACAAAAATTCATTGCCGCCTGATCGATCAATGCGATCCCGATCTCCTCTTTTCCCCTCTTCGATCCGTCCACCTCGTTCGAGAGTTGCATATAGAAGCCGCGGAAACAGACGCTTATTCCGCCCCGAAAAGCCTCCCTTCTCTCCCCCTTTGCAAAATCATTCGGGTCAAAAATATCGCTCTTGCTCACATCTCTTTCCAACCTGCCTGTACCGAATTCTCTCTGGATGGATCTCCCCCGGAAACTTTTTTCGAAGGACTCCCCGGCTGTCGTAGATTTTTAATCGCGAATTGCCCGGAAACCCGGTTCCTCCCTCCCTTGTGCGAGCCGACTGCTCATCTTGAAATAAAAAACTGTCCGAAAATCACCGGTGCCCCCTTTGCCCTAAGTCCCCTGCGATGGGTACCGGATGAAAGCGGCCGATCCAAAGAGGATGAGATCTGGGAATATTTGGGCCGAGAAGAAAATACCGATCCCGCATTCCCCGCCTATGTCTTTACCATGCGAGCGGAGAATCCCGACCCCTCCTTCTTTCACCTCTTCGGCATACCGACGGATAAGAGCCATCGGAAACTATGGGAGAAGATAAACGAACAGGCCCCGGCCATCAGTTGGTTTACGAAGACGACCCGAAAAGCCGCGGAATTCCTCACCCCCGAGTTTGCCTCTTTGGGATATCGCTTTCATCCGGAGTATTCCTCCGAAAAAGGCCCTACCCTTTATTTATCGATTCCCTCTTCGGCTCTTCTTCAAAAACAATGGGGAAAGCTTCGGGAAAAGAACTCCTCCCTGCAAGATATCGACCTTAAGATCGCTTCTTCTGACGGAATCGCTTCGAATGAAGAGTTCATTCTCCTCCATAGAGAAAATGACTTGCTGATTTCCGAAGGAAAGGAATTTCTTCATGACCAAGTCATCCATGCGCGAACCGTTCTCGGAGAAATCCTGAACTCTCCGAAGAATCGGGATAACTTTCGGACGAAGAAACGAGAAACCGTTGACCTGGGTCTTTCTTTGGCTAACGATCCGGAACACAAAGAACT
>CAYGJM010000060.1:0-3547 GCA_964350295.1 uncultured bacterium
GCTCGATACTCGCCAAAATATCTTGTCGGCTTTTCAAACAAAAATCAAAACAACCGACCTTGGCAAGAAGTTCAATGTTTTTCTTTCCGATTTTTTTTAAATCCATCCTCCGAAAAAAGCCGTAAAGAGATAGAAAGGGACCGCGATGACCTCTCTCCTTCAGAATCTCATCGACAATTCCTTCGCCGACGCCTTTAATCGCGGTAATCGCAAAGCGAATCCCTTCCTTCGTCGGGGTGAAAAATTTCCCGGCCTCATTGATATCCGGAGGTAAAATCGAGATTCCCATGGCTCGCGCTTCCTGAATAAACTTAGCCACCTTCGTCGTATCATCGGAGTCACACGTCATTAGAGCGGCCATCCACTCCTTGGAATAGTTCGCTTTTAAATAGGCCGTTACATAGCTGAGATAAGCATAAGCCGTAGCATGCGACTTATTAAAACCGTAGGAAGCAAATTTTTCCATTTTATCGAAGATTTTCCCGGCAATGTCTTCTTCTATCCCGTTTTTCAAAGCTCCCGTCAAAAATTTTTCGCGTTGCCGCATCATTTCCGCGGCATCCTTCTTCCCCATGGCCCTTCGTAAAATATCTCCTTCGCCCAGCGAAAAGTTTGCCAGTTTTCCGGAAATCTGCATAACCTGTTCCTGATAAACCATGACACCGTACGTTTCTTTCAGAATATCCTCCATCCAAGGATGTTCGCTCTCGATTTTTTCCTTTCCGTGCTTTCGTTGAATGAATGACGGGATCATATTCATGGGTCCCGGTCGATACAGAGAAATAGCCGCAATAATTTCTTCGAATTTATCCATATGCAATTTGACGGCCAAATCGGCCATTCCGGAAGATTCCAACTGAAAAACCCCCAATGTCCGACCGCCGTTCAAAAGCTCAAAGGTTTTTGCATCGTCCAAATGTAAATCGGTCCAATCGATAACCGCTCCCGTCGTTTCGCGAATCATATCGACGGCTTTTTGAATACAGGTTAACGTTTTCAATCCGAGAAAATCCATCTTCAGCATACCTACGGCTTCCAAAGGCTTCATCGAGAATTGAGTAACGGCCAAATCGGAGTCTTTTGCCCGACAGACCGGGATATGATCGGTCAAAGGAGAACCGCTGATCACCACGCCTGCGGCATGAACGCCCGTATTACGAATGGACCCCTCCAACTTTCTGGCTATATCAATAACCTCCTTTGTTTCCGGATCCTCTCGATACTTTTCCGATAGTTCCGGATCGACTTCCAAAGCCTTATCGATGGTCATATTCAGTTCTTCGGGAATCAGCTTGGCCATTTCATTCACCTTGGACAAGGGAATGCTTAACACTCTTCCTACATCCTTAATGGCCATTTTAGCCTTCATCGTTCCGAAAGTGATGATTTGCGCAACATTCTCCTTTCCGTACTTATGCAACGTGTAATCGATGACCTCCGACCTTTTTTCCATGCAGATGTCCACGTCGATATCCGGATAGGAAATTCGATCGGGATTAATAAAGCGTTCAAAAAAAAGGTGAAACCGCAACGGCTCCAAATCGGTGATGCCGATTAAATAAAGAATTATGGAGCCGACTCCCGATCCCCTTCCGGGACCGACGGGAATGCCTCGATTTTTTGCCCAAGAGATAAAGTCATAAACAATCAGAAGATAGTCACACATTCCCTTGTCAATAATCAGTTCGAGTTCGTCATTCAATCTTTTTCGAATCATTTCGGAAGGGTCTTCTCCGGGATATCTTTCACGAAGAGCATCCAAGTGTTTCTCGCGATATCGTTCGGGAATATTGTCATAACAAAGTTTTTTTAAAAAATCTTCGCTGGCCCTCTTTCTTTCCTCTTCTCCATACCCCCCCCTTTCTTCTAACTCTTTCGGTGTAAAAACGGGATAATGCTTTGTCTTAAAATCTAACTCCGAGCAACACTTGTCGGCTATTTTCAGGGTATTTTCCAAGGCTTTCGGAAGATCTCGAAAAAGCACTCCCATCTCTTCGGGAGATTTAAAATAATATTCGTGAGAAGGGTATACCCTCCTCTTCGGATTCGGAATCCGTTGTTTCAAATTCCCTAAAGAGTCTTTTTCTCCGATCTTACAAGGCTCTCCCGATTGAATATTGATTAAAATTTCATGAGAGCTCCACTCTTTTCGATTAAGGTAATGACTATCATTCGTTGCTGCATAGGGAATGTCATATTTTGCCGCACACTCTAACAGAACTTCATTTACCTTTCTTTGCCTTTCGATGAATTCCTTGTATTTTTGATATAACCAGGTTTCTTGAAAAAAGCCCTCTTTTTCCAGATTTTCTTCCGAGGAAGCATGCCTCTGCAACTCCAGATAAAAATCTTCTTTGAAAACGTTGCGAAACCAGTCGATCTCTTCTTCCAAGGCAACCCGAGACTCCGAAGAGGCCTTATGAGCAATCAGACTACCCGAACAACCCGAAAGGCAAATCAAGCCTTCGGCATGGGTTTCCAATAGTTCCTTATCAATCCGAGGAAAATAATAAAAACCTTCGGTATAGCCGGCCGAAGAAAGCTTCATCAAGTTGTGATAACCCCTGACATCCTTTGCCAAAAGCGTCAGATGATAAGCGATCTTCCCCTGTCCCGATTTACTCTTGTCAAAACGACTTCCGGGAGAAAGATAAACCTCGCAACCGATAATCGGTCGAATCCCCGCAGATCTGCAGGCTTTATAAAATTCAACGGCTCCGAATAAGTTGCCGTGATCGGTCAGCGCTACGGCCGAAAGGCCGTGCTCAACCGATTTTTTAACGATTTCCTCCGGGGAGGGAAGGGCATCCAAAACGGAATAACAGGAATGAACGTGTAAAGGAATCCAGGTCATTTAGTCCGTCTGCAAAGAGGCGATCTCTTCTCCTTCCTTTTTCTTTCCTACCGACCAGAAAGGAATGAAGCTGAGAACGGAAAGCAAACCGCAAACGGCTATAACGATGAAAAAGCCTTCCCATCCGAATCTTTCCGTAATCATCCCCAAAGGCCCCCCCGCAATGGCCGCGCCCAAATAAGCAAACCATCCCGCGAATCCGACGGCCGTACCCGTAGCATTTTTATGGGAAGACTCGGCTGCGGCCAATCCGATAAGCATTTGCGGACCGAAGAGGAAGAACCCGATCAGCCCCGTAATAAAAGAGTTCCAGACCAGAGAAGAGCCGGGATATAACCAAAAAATTAATACGGATAAGAACATACCTGCCGAAAACAAGAGTAACATCGGTCCTCGTCGACTTTGACAAAAGCGATCCGAAATCCACCCCGCAGCCAGCATTCCGATAAATCCCCCCGTTTCAAACCAAAAAACGCAGGATGCCGATGAAATTAACGTAAACCCTCTCGTTTCCATCAAAAAAACGGTTGTCCAGTCATTCATGGCCGTCCGGATAATATAAACGAAAACCGATGCCAGAGCTAAGATCCAGATATGGACATTCGTTAAAACGTATTTAAAGAGAATCTCCTTATAGGAGAGCTCCTTATTGATTTTTTCATAATTGGGGTTTCCTTCGAGTGAAGGTTTCAA
>CAYGJM010000060.1:3557-9248 GCA_964350295.1 uncultured bacterium
TTGAGGGGTATCCCTTAAGCGATTCAATATGAAAAAACCCATTACGATGCAAATGGCCCCCGGAACGAACATTGCATAACGCCAACCGTAGTAACTGGCACTTACGGTAGCAATAAAAGGAATGAGAGCTCCGCCTACGTTGTGAGAGGTACTGCAAAGACTCCACCACGTCCCTCTTTCGGACTTGGAATACCAATGGGAAAGAAGACGCGAACAGGGAGGCCAACCGAAGCCCTGAAACCATCCGTTCAAGCCCCAAAATAACGCGAACCAAAAAATAGTCGAAGAAAAACCGAATAAAATATTCAGCATGCCGGTAAGAATTAAGCCGGCGGCCATAAAAAAACGAGGGTTGGACTTATCCGAAAGAATCCCGCTGGCAAATTTGCTGATCCCGTAAGTAATGGCCATGATGCTTCCCAAAAAACCCAATCCGGATTTCGTAAATCCCAAGTCCTGAATCAACATCGGCATGGCAAAAGCAAGGCTTTTACGACTGAAATAATAAAAGACATAACCGATATACATCGAATAAAAAATACGAATGCGCCAATAACGGTAGCGTTGCTTGATCTCTTCGGAGTCTCGTATCGTATCAATCGTTCGAGCAGGTTTCATAAAGCTCAAAATGAAACTCATGGAGCACCTCGCAGGTTGAAATATTTATTAAAAAATAGAAATTAAATTAAATAAATTAAAAAATTTCTGTAATTATAATTAAAGCTACAATTAATTGAAATAACTTTCTAAATGAATTCACCGATTAAATAATCCCATTGATAATCGATTATAGTTTTTTTTTCTATGAAAAATTTATTATTGATTCAAAAAGAGAGGATTCTTAATATTCGTTGAAATTGAACAGGAGGTCTTTATGTCCCGAACCGCTCGGGTCGTGTCCGCTCGCCAAACTAACGAGTATCTCCCTTCCTTTCAAGCCCTTTTTTCGGATAAAGGGAGTATATTGCTAGGTATTTTTTTCATTCTCTTCATGATCTCTCTCAGTAGTCTTTTTTTGATTTTCAACTTCAAAACAAAATCCTCCTCCGTTCTTTCCGCACCTCTGAAAAACCCCGCTCCGCCCGCCGTCTCGGAACGACGCTTTCCCTTTGCTCTTCTTGCTCAAAAACACACACCTCTTTCCCTACTTTATCTGGCCCGTCAAAAACCGACTCCGCTCCATCCCTTTCCCCGCTCGAAAAAAAATCAGAGATCCATTTACGACTGGAAATAAATCCGTTCTCTATGTTAATTTTCCGCTACGATAACCCGTCTCTCCCCGGAAATACATGACTTACTCCATCCCCAAAGGCGTTTATGATATTCTTCCCGAAGACCTTTCGGGTAAAGAGCTCTGGAAAGAAAGTCGGCGCTGGCAAGCTCTGAAAACCCTCCTCCGCTCCTCCGCGGAGACGTACGGATTCGAAGAAATATCGACCCCCGTTTTTGAGACTACCGCTCTCTTTCAAAGAACGATCGGAGAAAATACGGATATTGTTTCCAAAGAGATGTATATTTTTGAAGACAAAGCGGGTCGGTCAATGACCCTTCGTCCGGAAGGAACGGCTTGCGTGATGAGATCGTTTATCGAAAATCATTATCAACAACGAGCCTACGCCCACAAACTCTTTTATATCGGTCCGATGTTTCGTTACGAGAGAAGACAGGCAGGTCGCTACCGACAGTTTTATCAATTCGGAGCGGAAGCCATCGGGCAAGCCGCTCCGGAACAAGATGCCGAAATGATCGATTTTTTATATACCCTCTGTGCTCGCATCGGCGTAAAAAATCTGCAAATCCGCCTCAATTCGATCGGCGATGCCGACTGCCGCCGCCTCTTTAAACAGGCCCTTGTTGATTACCTTGCTCCGTTCAAGAAAGAGCTTTCCGAAGAAAGTCAAAAACGATTGGAAACGAATCCCCTGAGAGTCTTGGACTCTAAAAATCCAAAAGACCGGGAGATTACCGAAGGGGCCCCCTCCATTCTCTCCTTTCTTCAATCGGAAGCACGGGAGCACTTCGAGGCCGTAAAAAATTATCTGGAAACCTTAAAGATTCCCTTCGTCATCGATCGCCGACTCGTTCGCGGATTGGATTATTATAATCGCACCGTTTTCGAAATTGTTTGCGAAGACGGGGCATCTCGAGATTCTTTGGGAGGAGGAGGAAGATACGACCATCTTCTGGAGTGTTTGGGCGGTCCGAACCTCCCGGCCGTCGGCTGGGCCGTCGGGTTGGAACGTATTCTGCAAGCCCTGCTGGCACAAAATCATCGTTTTTCGAAAAAACGAGGCCCCTTTTTATTCCTTATCCCCCTGGGAGAAGAAAGCACCGCGTACGCTTTTTCCCTATTGAAAAAGTTGCGTCTGAACGACATTTCGTGCGAGATGGATTACAGCGGCAAGAAATTAAAGCAAATTCTGCAGTATGCCCATCGAAGAGATGCCATTTTTGTTTCGGTAATCGGAGATCTTGAACTAAAAGAAAGAACTTTAAAAATAAAGGAAATGGCTTCGGGAAAAGAAATCTCCGTCCCCGCGAACGAAGCGGAAAAGCACTTTTTATCCCTGAAACAATGTTATGATCACTTACCTTAAAACACATCATTGCGGAGCTTTACGTAAACCGGACGTCGACAAAACGGTCCGCCTGTCCGGATGGGTTCACCGAAGAAGAGACTTCGGAGGTCTTATTTTTATCGACCTGCGCGATCACGGCGGCCTTACTCAGCTGATCTTCCATCCCGATATGCCGGCGGAGATCTACGATGCGGCAAAAACATTGCGATCCGAATGGGTCATTACCGTTCAAGGAACGGTGGCCTCCCGAGCAGAGGGCATGACAAATGCAACGATGCCGACGGGAGATATCGAAATTCTCGTTAACGAGCTGGACATTCTTTCGCCCGCAAAAACACCCCCTTTGACCATCTGCGATGATTCTTCCGACATCAAGGAAGAACTGACGTTAAAATACCGTTACCTGGAAATGAGAAAAGGAAAAATTCTTGACCACCTAGCCCTTCGACATAAAGTATTTTTAGCCATTCGCAATTTTTTGGATGCCGAATGTTTTAAGGAAATAACAACTCCCGTTCTCTCCAAATCCAGCCCGGAAGGAGCTCGGGAATACTTAGTCCCTTCCCGCGTCCATCCCTCGTGTTTCTATGCGCTTCCTCAATCACCCCAAATTTTCAAGCAATTGCTCATGATCGGAGGCCTCGATAAATACTTTCAAATCGCTCCCTGCTTTCGAGATGAAGATCTCCGATCGGATCGACAGCCGGAATTTACCCAGCTGGATATCGAATGGAGCTTTGAAACGGTCGACCGTTTATTTGATTTAATCGAACGTCTCTGCCGACATGTCTATGAAACGTCTTTGCAAAAAAAGTTACCCCTCCCGTTCCCCCGACTTACTTACCGAGAGTGTATGGATCGCTACGGAACCGATAAGCCGGACATTCGCATTCCCTTTGAATTAAAAGAAATGAGTCATATTGCAAAAAAAACTTTGTTTGCCCCGTTTCTGCGTGCCCTTGAAAAACAGGGAATCGTCAAGGGAATGTGCATTCCTCAAGGAGGAGAACTCTCCGGAAAACAAATCGATCGTTATGCCGATTCGCTCGCCGAATTCGGCATCGGCAGCATCTTCCGTCTGAAATTAACGGAAGGCAAGCTCTCTTCGAACATCGTAAAATTTCTTCCGGAAGAAGAACAAGAAGCCTTAATTCACCTTTATGATATGAAGGAAAACGATTTATTGCTGCTGGTTGCCGATTCGGAAAAATCCGCCAATAAAGCTTTGGACCATTTAAGAAGACGGATCGCTTGCGATCGCCATCTCCTCAACGAGAACTCGAATGCCTTCCTTTGGGTAACCGATTTTCCTCTTTTCGTTCGCGATGATGAAGAAAACCTCGTCTCCTGCCACCACCCTTTTACGGCCGTTCACCCGGAAGATGAGCCGCTGCTTGATCATAATCCGGAATCGATCCGCTCCTTAAGTTACGATCTCGTACTGAACGGTTATGAAATTGCCTCCGGCTCCCAAAGAATTCATCAACCCGCCATCCAGGAAAAAATTTTTGAAATCTTACGCCTTTCCCCGGAAGAAGTCCGAAAAAAATTCGGTTTCTTCGTGGAGGCCCTGACTTACGGAACTCCTCCCCACCTGGGTATAGCTCTCGGCTTGGATCGTATGATGATGCTTTTTTTGGGAACCAACAACATTCGTGACGTGATAGCCTTTCCGAAAAATCAAAAAGCCTCGGATTTGATGACGCAAGCCCCGTCTCCTCCGGACTCTTCTCGATTACAAGAACTTAAAATTAATATAGAACGTTAAGGAGCTCTTTATGAAGCGTTTTCCCTTTTTATTATTCATTATTTGTCTCCCTCTTTTTTCCCTATATGCCCGGAATGAACCGTCCGTTGCGAATACGGAAGAAAACTTACCCGATCCTTCCGTCATTTCGGAAGCCTTCGGTCATATCCTGGCAAAAAACCTGACGGATAATACGGGCTTTCGATTTGATCCGGAAAAAATCATAAAAGGGATTCGCGATGCAACGGCAGGACTCCCTTCCCCTTTATCCGAAGAACAATATGAAAAAGCCATCTCCCTTATTCAACAAAAATATTTTAATGAACTAGCTACCGAAAACCTTACTCGAGCCGATGCCTTTATGGAAAACAATCTTCTGTCGGGCCTCGTTCGAGAATTAGTTCCGGGAAAATTGCAGATTACCGTAATCCGAGAAGGAACGGGTCCGGCTATCGAGCCCCACCACACCCCCTTAATTCATTATATCGGCCGTTATCCGGATGAAACGATTTTCAGTTCCTCGGAAGAGTCGGGCGAGCCGGTCGTTCTTCAACTGGACCAGACCATCCCCGGATTCAGACAGGGATTGATCGGAGCCAAAGAGGGAGAAACACGCCGCCTTTTTATTCACCCGGATCTCGGGTACGGAATGTCCGACCTGTTTCAACCAAACTCTCTGATGATCTTTGATATTACCGTTCTCAAAGCCGATGAAACCGAAAAAACGACCTCATGAAAGTCATTCTGCATCAACCCGAAATACCGCAAAATGCCGGAAATATCGCTCGAACTTGCGCCGTAACCGGCTCGGAGTTGGTTCTGATCAAACCGTTGGGCTTTAAAACTTGTTCTCGGCTTTTGAAAAGAGCCGGCCTTGACTACTGGGATTCGGTTCAAATTTCTTATCGGGAAGAGCTGATTACATATCTTGAAAAGAGCGATCGCCCCTTCTATTTTTTCTCTTCAAAATCCTCTTCCCCCTATACGGATATTTCTTTTACCGAAGAAGATCTATTAGTCTTCGGTTCCGAGTCGGCAGGGCTTCCCCCGATCTTTCATCAAAGATGGCCCGAACGATTCCATACGATACCGATGAAAAAAGGTTTCCGCTCCTTGAACCTATCCAATAGCGTTGCCATCGTTCTTTACGAAGCCTTACGACAGCAAAATTTTTCTTTTCTTCAAGAAGCGAAGAACGATCTTACGGCTATTTCGTAAATCTCCCGATCGAATCCTTCCTCTCGGAAAGGGTAATAGGAGAGATCTTTCAAAAAATCGGGTAACCTATCACCGGGGAAACTTCGAAAAAATCGATCGACGATTTCCGTTAAACGTTGATCGATTTCCTCCAAGGAAGAGTGAGCT